>DATAFN010000178.1:0-20891 GCA_036257435.1 Actinomycetes bacterium | reverse complement strand
GCTCGAGCAGATGCGCCGGGCACTGCCTCCTGGGGTGCAGCTGCCGCCGCAGCCTGGCCAGGGCCCCGATTCGCCTCGGTCGTCCAACGGCCCGTACCTCTGATAGCCCGACACCGGCCGCCGGCCACCATCCCACTGGCCGCCGCTAGGTCCGGCTCGAGAACAGCTCCTCGAGCACGACGGCGACACCGTCGTCGTGGACCGACGCAGCCGTGCGGCTGACGGCCTCCAGCACCTGCGGGTGCGCGTTGGCCATCGCATATGCCCGCCCGGCCCAGGTCAGCATCGGCAGGTCATTGGGCATGTCGCCGAATGCCAGCACCTGGCCGGCGGCCACCCCGCGCTCGGCGCAGAACCGGGCCAGACCACTGGCCTTGCTCACGCCCGGGGCGCTGATCTCCAACAGTCCGTCCCGGCTGGAGTGAGTGAGCTCGCCGAGATGACCGGCCACCGAGCGGGCTTGCATCAGCAGCGTGTCCGGGTCCATTCCCACGTGCCTGGCCAGCAGCTTGACTGCGGGCACCGCGCACAGCTCGGCCAGCTCCACGGTCCGGTGGTCGGGAGCCGGGAACCTGACCGGGTAATGCGGCTCGTGCGCGAGCCGGTCGCCGTACTCGACCGCGAACGCAAGCTCGGGCAACTCCGATCGCAGCGTGCGGCAGAGATCGCTGAGCTGGTGCGGAGTCAACAGGTGCGACTCGAGCACGGTCTCGGTGTGCAGGTCGTAGAGCATCGCGCCGTTCGAACAGATCGCCAACCCGCGGTGCCCGGTCTGCTCGGCAATCGGCGCCAGCCACCGCTGCGGCCGCCCGGTCACCAGGATCAGCCAGCTGCCGGCCTTTTCCACCAGCGAGAGAGCGACTCTGGTCCGCGCTGAGATGGTGCCGTCCGGGCGAACGATGGTGCCATCCAGATCGGTGGCGACGACGGCCGGACGCCAGATCTGGCCGTTGGCGCCATCGGCTGGATTCACAACTCGGCGTCGAACAGCCGCTCGAGCACCACGGCCACCCCGTCATCGTTGTTGCCGGGCGCGATCTCGTCGGCAACCGCAAGCAGCTCGGGGTGGGCGTTGGCCACCGCCACGCCGTGCCCGGCCCAGACCACCATCGGCACGTCCGCCGGCATGTCGCCGAACGCGACCACCCGCTCCGGCGGGGTTCCGACCAGCTCGGCCACTTCCGCCAGGCCGGTGGCCTTGTTCAGGCCGGCCGGCAGCACCTCGACCATGCCGCCACCGTTGACGAAGTCCACCACGCTGCCGGCGATCTCCCTGGCCGCTGCCGCCAGCTGGTCCGTGGTGAGCTTCGGATGATGGATGAACGCCTTGAGGATGGGTTGCTGCCACAGGTCATCGTCGACCGCGAGCTGCTTGTCCGTGGACGCCCACGGCCACGGAAACCCTTCCGGGATCAGGATCGCGCCCTTCAGCACGGCCCGGGCGGTGGCGATCTGCAGGGTGCCGAGCTCGGCCGCGACCCGATCCAGCACCTCCCGGACGACCTGGCGATCCAGCTCTACCGAGGAGATCAGCGCGTGCCGGCCGGCGTGATAGATCTGGCCGCCCTGCGCGCATACGGCGAGGCCGTCGTAGCCGAGGTCGTCGAATACCTTGCGCGCAGTCGCCACCGGACGCCCGGTCACGATCACGTGGTGCGCGCCGGCCGCGGCCACCGCCTTGAGCGCGAGCCTGGTCCGGGCGGACAGTGTTTCGTCACTGTGCAGGAGCGTGCCGTCGAGATCTGTGGCGACCAGCTGGTACGAGGAGGTCACGCGGAAACGCCGCTCGGGGTGATGCTGTCCCGCCCGCCGAAATGCGGGCGCAGGGCCGGCGGGAGCCGTACCGATCCGTCGGCTTGCTGGTGGTTCTCCATGATCGCCAAGATCGTCCTGGTCAGCGCGCACAAGGTGCCGTTGAGCGTGGCCGGGTGCCGGGTGCCGTCCGCGTCGCGCATCCGGATACCGAGCCGACGCGCCTGGAACTGCAGGCAGTTCGACGTCGAGGTCAGCTCCCGATACTTCCCCTGGCTCGGGATCCACGCCTCGCAGTCGAACTTCCGCGCGGCGGAGGCACCGAGGTCACCGGCGGCGACGTCGATCACCCGGTACGGCAGCTCGAGCTTGTCGAGGAACTCTTTCTCCCAAGCGAGCAGCCGGCGATGCTCGTCCGCAGCTTCTTCGGGCCGGCAGAATGAGAACATCTCGACCTTGTCGAACCAGTGCACCCGGAAGATCCCTCGGGTGTCCTTGCCGTACGAACCCGCCTCGCGGCGATAGCAGGGGGAGAGGCCGGCGTACCGCAGCGGCAGCTCGCCGGCATCGAGGATCTCGTCCATGTGATAGCCGGCCAGCGGCACCTCGGACGTGCCGACCAGGTAGAGGTCGTCTTTCTCCAGGTAGTAGACGTTCTCTGCGGCCTGGCCGAGAAACCCGGTGCCCTCCATCACGCGCGGTCGCACCATCGCGGGTGGGATGACCGGGATGAAGCCGGCCGTGGTGGCCTGCTCCATCGCGAGCTGGATCAGTGCCAGCTCCAGTTGCGCGCCCGGCCCGGTCAGGTAGTAGAACCGGGCGCCGGAGACCTTCGCGCCCCGCTCGACATCGATCGCGCCGAGCAACCGGCCGAGCTCGACGTGGTCGCGCGGATCGAAGCCTTCGACGGCGAAGTCTCGGGGGGTGCCGACGTGTTCGAGCACCTGAAAGTCGTCCTCACCGCCGGGCGGCACGCCATCCTCGACGAAGTTGGACAGCTCGAGCTGGACCCGGCCGACCTCCGCCGCCGTCTCGTCGACCTCCGCCTGCGCCGAGCGCACCTCCATGGCCAGCGCTTGCGCCTTATCCAGCAGTGCGGTCCGCTCATCGCCGGTGGCCGAGGCTACTTGGCGTCCCACCGACTTCTGCTCCGCGCGTAGCGATTCGAACCGGGTCAACGCGGACCGGTGTCGGGCGTCCGCCGCCAGTAGGGCGTCCACCAGGGTCGGATCCTCGCCGCGAAGCCGCTGCGAGGCACGCAGCCGTTCGGGGTTGTCACGGAGCTCACGAAGGTCGATCACCCACCCGAGCGTACCCGGCCGGGCGACGCCGGGCCTTCCCATGAACCGGGTGCGGGCCCCTATCGTGTCCGGGTGCTCGTGCTGACCTGGATCGCCGTCGCCGCGCTGGTGCTGGCCGCGGCCGTGTCCGGGTTGGCCTGGCGGCGTCCGCCGGACGCCGCCTACGTGGGCGGGGTAGCGGTGGCCGCGTGTGGCACCACCGCGCTGGCCGGCCTTCCGGCCGGGGTAGCCCTTGCGGTGGCCGGCTACGGGAGCCTGATCGCGCTGGTGCTCAGGCGCAGCCGCCGGGCGATTCCGCGAACCGCGACAGTGCTGGCCGGGATCACGCTGACCGCGATTTCCGTGCTCCTGCCGATGCTGGACGACGAGGCCGAGCCGTCGGTCGGCGCGGTGATCACCGCCGGGTTGATCGGGGCCGGTTGGCTGGTGCTCGGTACGTATGTGTGGCTGCGCCACCGGCCGGTCCGGGCGGCGCCGACTCCGGTGACCGCTCCGAGACCGCCGGTGGGGGTGGTGCTGAACCCGGCCAAGTACGCTGATCTTGGCGCAACGGTGCGTGCCGAGATCCTGGTTCAGGCGGCTGCTCTCGGCTACGACGAGCCGGTGTTCCGGGAGACCACACTCCTGGACGCCGGGCTCGGCCAGGCGCGGGAGCTCGTCGAGCTCGGTACCGGGCTGGTGATCGCGTGCGGTGGGGACGGCACGGTACGCGCCTGCGCGGATGCACTGGCCGGCACCGCGGTGCCGCTCGGCATCGTCCCGGCCGGCACCGGGAACCTGCTGGCCCGCAACCTGGCGTTACCGATGGACATTACCCACGCGGTTCACGTCGCGCTCACCGGCCAGGATCGGCGGATCGACTTGGGCGTGGTGGACGGGCAGCGGTTCGCGGTGATGGCCGGGATCGGGTTCGACGCCGCGATGGTGGCCGGTACCTCGGAGCGGCTGAAGACCGGGATGGGGTGGCCGGCGTATCTGCTCTCCGGTGCGCGCCACCTGTTCGGCGACATCATGCGGGTCACTGTGCGGGTGGACGGCGGACCCGAGCTGCAACGCCGGGCCAGGCTGGTGCTGGTCGGAAACGTCGGGCGGATCACCGGCGGGATCCCTTTGCTGCCCGATGCCGCGCCGGATGACGGATTGCTCGACGTGGTGATCTTGACACCGCGCACGCTCGTCGGCTGGGCACGCGTGGCGAGTCGGGTGCTCACTCGGAACCGCCGCACCCGCCGTCCGGTTGAGCGGCACCGCGGGAAGCGCATCGAGGTGCGCACCGAGAAGCCGCACCCGCGCGAGCTGGACGGCGACAACATCCCGGATGCCGCGGAGTTCGTGGTCGAGATCGAGCCCGCGACGCTGACGGTGCGGGTGCCTCGCGCCTAGCTGCGGCCGTCCCGGATCCGGGCCAGCCAGGCGGCGGCGTCGCGGTACTCGGGCTCGGACACCCCGCGGCGCAGCACCGGCCGGACCTGGTCGGCGCGCGGATAGGAGCCGAGGTAGCGAACGTCGGCGCAGACCCGGCGCAGGCCCATCAAGGCCTCGCCGACCCGGGCGTCGTCGATGTGGCCCTCGCAGTCGATCGAGAAGCAGTAGCGGCCCAGCTGGTCGCCGGTCGGCCGGGACTCGATCCGGGTCAGGTTGATGCCGCGGACCGCGAACTCGGTCAGCACCTCGAGCAGCGCACCCGGATGGTCGTCGGCGATGTAGGCCACCAGCGAAGTCTTGTCGGCGCCGGTTGCCGCCGGCGGCGGGGCCGGCTTTCCGACCAGCACGAACCGGGTCACCGCGTGCCGGTTGTCCTCGATATCGGTGACCAGCGGCACGAGCCGGTAGTGCTCGGCCGCGATCGGTGCCGCGATCGCCGCATCGAGGTGGCTGCCCGGTTCGGCGGCCGCCGCGGCCGCGCTCGCGGTCGACGCGGTCGGGATGATCTCCGCCTCCGGCAGGTTCACGGCAAGCCAGCCCCGGCACTGCGCATGCGCGTGCGGATGGGTACCGATCCGGCGCACCTTCTCCAGTTCGGTGCCGGCTCGGGCCAACAGCGCGAACCCGACCGGCAGCAGCACCTCCCGGCGCACGATCAGCGGATCACCGGCGGCCAGCTCGTCCAGCGTTGCCGGCACCGAACCCTCGACCGAGTTCTCCAGCGGCACCATGGCGCCGTCCGCCTCACCTCGGCGGACCACGTCGAGTGCGGCCGGCACACTCGGGCACGGCAGCAGCTCGGCTTTGGCAGCGGCCGGCACACTGCGCAGCGCCGACTCCGTGAACGTGCCCTCGGGACCCAGATAGGCGTACCGGGCGGGCGGGACTCCAGGCATGCCCGCCACCCTAAAGGACAACCGCCACGGCCTAGGTAATCAGGCGCTTCGGGCCGCGGTGGCCCGGCGGGCGGCCCCGATTGCCGCGGCCAGCACCTGCCGCTCCTCCGGAGACAGCGCGATCGTGCTGTTGCCGCGCCGGACGCCCTTCGCGTAGGTCCGGGTGTCCGTCCCGCCGACGATCGAGGACACGATCAGCCCGCTTCCGTCGTCGTCGAGCATGGCCGTCGACCAGCTCAACCGGCCGCCGACATCGTCGAACGCGTCGTAGCGCACCACCGCGACGTGCCGGATCGCGGCCGCGAGATCCTTTTGGAGCTCTTCGACGTCACCGCGCACGCCCTCGATATCGTCCCGGAGCGCGATCACCTCCGCGACGTTGCGCTCCACGATCTGGATGAAGCTTTCCTCACTGTCTCCGTGCTGGAGCAGCACGAACGAACGGCGCATCCGGTCGATCCGGCGGTGCGCACCCAACCCGACCAACAGCCCCAGCACTCCGACACACAGACCTCCCAGAGCCAGCGTGTTGACAACTTGGGGCGAGAGCTCCACGTCGCGAGGGTAACGGCATAGTTAGCCACATGGACCGTACCGAGGTGCGCGAACTGCTCCAGCGTGTCGCCGCGGGCGGGCTCGAGGTCGACGATGCGGTGGACAAGCTGGCCGCCGGACCGCTGACCCCGGCCGGCTACGCGGATCTTGGCTTCGCCCGGCTGGACACCCACCGCGGGCTGCGCACCGGCGATCCGGAGGTGGTGTACGCCGCCGGGAAGACACCGGACCAGGTCGTCACGTTGTTGCGAACGCTGCATGAGGCGCCCGGCCGGCGCCCGGCCATGGCTACCCGGCTTGCCGAGTCGGCGATGGCCGCGGTTCGAGCCGCGTTCCCGAACGCGAAGATCGACGAAGTGGCCCGGTGCGCCGCCCTCGGCGCTCCGCCCGAGCCGGTAGGAACGGTCTGCGTGGTCTCGGCCGGCACCAGCGATCTCCCGGTTGCCGCCGAAGCCGCGTTCGTGGCCGGCGCCTTCGGGTCCGGCGTGGAGCGGGTCGACGATGTGGGCGTGGCAGGCATCCACCGGCTGCTCGCGGTCCGGTCCGTGCTGGATTCGGCCGACTGCCTGATCGTGGTCGCCGGCATGGAGGGCGCGCTGCCGAGCGTGGTCGGCGGGCTGACCGGGGTGCCGCTGGTCGCGGTGCCGACCAGCGTGGGCTACGGCGCCTCGTACCAGGGTCTCGCCGCGCTCCTGGCGATGCTGAACTCGTGTGCACCGGGGATAGTGGTGTGCAACATCGACAACGGTTTCGGGGCGGGAGTGTTCGCGGCTCGGGTGGCCCGCCGGGTCGGTTCGAAAGCCGGGGCGAAAGCAGCCAAGGCGGCGAAGGCGAGGGCGGGATCCGGATGAGCATCGCGTGGTTCCAGTGCGCGGCCGGGGCGAGCGGCGACATGATGCTGGGCGCGCTACTCGATGCCGGGGTGCCGTTAGAGCCGATCCAGGCGGCCGTGGACGCGATCGGAGTAGAGCCGACGCTGGTGCTCACCGAGCAGGTGACCCGGCACGGTCTGGCCGCGACGAAGGTAGAGGTGAAGGCGCCGCGCACCACGGTGATCCGTACCTGGGGGAACGTGCGCGGCCTGCTGGAGGCGGCGGATCTGGCCGAGCCGGTCAAAGACCGCGCGTTCGACGTGTTCGCGCGGCTGGCCCGCGCCGAAGGGCAGGTCCACCGGACCGCGCCGGAGCAGGTGCATTTCCACGAGGTCGGCGGGCTCGACGCGATCGCGGACGTCGTCGGGACCTGCGCCGGACTGCACGAGCTCGGCATTACAGATGCGGTGGCGACGCCGGTCGCGGTCGGGTACGGGATGACCCGGGGCGATCACGGCATGCTCCCGGTGCCGGCACCGGCGGTGCTCGCGCTGCTTGCCGAGGTGGACGCGCCCACCTACGCCGGCGATCTGCCGTACGAGATGTGTACGCCGACCGGTGCGGCGCTGCTGGCCGCCACGGTCGGAGAGTGGGGCGGCATGCCGCCGATGCGGATCACCGCGGTCGGCGCCGGCGCCGGGTCACGCGATCTGTCCGAGCTGCCGAACATGCTCCGACTGGTCGTCGGTGAGCCGGTCGAGGTTGTCCCTGGGCGGCCGGCCGAGGTGCCGCGGGACCAGGCGCTGCTGCTCGAAACCAATGTCGACGACCTCGACCCGAGGCTGTGGCCGCCGGTGCTGGCCAGGCTGATCGATGCGGGCGCCTCCGACGCCTGGCTGACCCCGATCGTGATGAAGAAGGGCCGGCCCGCGCACACCCTGTCGGTGCTGGTTGCCCCGGAGCGAGTCGAGGAGGTCCGGACCGCGATCTTCCGGGAGACCTCCACGATCGGGTTGCGCGAGTCGCCGGTAGACAAGCGCGCGCTGGTCCGCGAGATGCGTACCGTCAACATCAACGGCGAGGAGATCCGGATCAAGATCGCCTTGCTGGACGGGGTGGTGGTGAACGCCCAGCCGGAGTACGAGGACGTGGCCGCCGTGGCCGCCAAGCTCAACCGGCCGGTCAAGGCAGTGCTGGCCGCCGCCGCCGCGGCTGCTCATGAGGCCGGCCTGACGCCGTGAGCCTGGCCGCCATCGTCAGCACGTTCGTGCTGATCCTGCCGGCCGAACTACCGGACAAGACGATGGTCGCCACCCTTGTGCTGGCCACCAGGTACCGGCCGCTTCCGGTTTGGTGCGGGGTGGCGACCGCGTTCTTCATCCAGTGCCTGGTCGCAGTGCTGGCCGGCCATTTGATCACCAGGTTGCCGCAGCGGCCGGTACTGGCGGCAACCGCAGTGCTGTTCGCGATCGGTGCGGCGATGATGTTCCGCGGTGCCCGCCAGGCCACCGAGCACGAGATCGAGCAGGAGGCACAGTTCGAGCGTCGGGTCGGTGGCGCCGGGTCCGGTCGGCTACGCGGGTGGCAGCAGGGACTGGCCAGCTTCGCGGTCCTGTTCGCGGCCGAGTGGGGAGACCTGTCCCAGCTCGCCACCGCCGGTCTGGTGATCAGGACCGGCGAGCCGCTGTCGGTCTTCATCGGCGCGTGGTTGGCGCTGGTCTTGGTCGCGGGCCTGGCGGTGGTTGCCGGGCGGGCAGTACTTCGGTCGCGTCCGCTGATGCTGATCGGTGGGCTACCGACCGTGCGCCGGCTGGCCGGCGGCCTGTTCGCGCTGCTCGCGGTCGTCACCGCCGCCGAGGCTGCCGGGCTGGCCCTGCCCTGGTAGCGCCGCCGGCTGCGGTAGCGGCATCTGCCTCGCCCCCGGCGCCTCGAGAGTCGGTGCCGTCGCCGCTGTCGCCGGCCCGCTCGCATCGACCAGCCGACCGATCAGCACCAGCAGCGCGATCGCCAGCAGACCGAAGCTGTCCTGGATCGGCTGGGTGAGGAGCAGCGGAACCCCGTCGCGATAAAGGCCGGCGCCCCACCAGGGAATCTTCAGGTAGAACACCGCCCACACCGCTACCGCGATCGCCACCCGGCGGCGATTCGAGCCGTCTCCGACGATGACCGCGAGGACGACCGCGATCCAGGCGAGGTGGTGGATCCACGCCACCGGCGAGAGCAGTACGGCCAGCAGACCAACCGCGGCTATCGCGGCGAGTTCGTTGCCGTTCCGACTGGCGCGAACCGCCACCCGCAGTCCGTACCAGGCCACCAGCGCGACCAGCGGCAGCCAGACCAGTTCGTGCTCCAGTCCAAGGCGGAGCAGCATCCCGCGCAGCGACTGGTTGGAGGTGTTCGCGTTCGCGCCGAGCCGCTCCGGTTCGAACAGCGCGCGCAACCAGAAGTCGGCGGAATCGGTCGGGATCAGCAGGAAGGCGGCGGCAGTCAGGCCGAGCGCGGTCGTAGCCGCGGTCACGGCCTCCCGGCGACGGCCGGACAGCCAGAGGTGAACGATGAACACGCCGGGTGTGAGCTTGATCGCGGTGGCGATCCCGATCAGGAGCCCGCGGGGCCAGCGCGGTGATCTGACCAGGTAGTCGGCCAGGCACAGCGCGACGATGATGATGTCCACTTGGCCGAACCTGATGCCGTCGCGGAGCGGGAGTTCCCACAGCAGCAGGCCGGCGACCGCGCCGACTGCGACCGGGCTCCACCGGCCGAACCGCTGGGTCAGCGGCCGGTAGGCCACGGCAACGACGCCGAGCAGTAGGGCCATCTGCATCGCGGTCCAGAGCCAGCCGACCTGCTGCAGGGAGACGAACGCCAGCGGTATCGCGAAGATGGCAGAGATCGGCGGGTACGTGAACGGCAGTAGCTGCGGGCTCGCGGTGAGCCAGTCGTAGACCGGCCGGCCGGTGAGCACGGAAATCCCGGCGTCCCGGTACACCTCGAGATCGACCAGTCGCTGGTCCGGAGCCGTCGTGAGGTACACCAGCGCGATCCAGCCCGCCACCAGCACGAACACCGCGATTCCCAGCAGGTAGGGCACCGGGTCACGCACGACGGCGGAGCGGAGTCGGTGGAGCACGTGCAGCATTCTTCCCGACCCGACGCGGCTACCACGAACCAACGGCCACCGATGCTCCGGAGGAAGGACCTGGCCGTAGCCTTGGCTCACTCATCTGGCGAGAGGGGTCGAGATCGTGCGGGTGCGACGATCCCCGGCTCGGATCCGCCTTGCCGTGCTCACGCTCGCCGCAGCTATCGTCGGCGGCACTGCCGCCGCCATCCCGGCTGCCGAGGCCTGGTCACATCGCCAGGAACCACCCGGGCCGGTGCTCTTTCTGGGCATCCCCGGTCTTCGCTGGAGTGACGTATCCGCGGCGGACACCCCCGCTCTGTACGAACTGCTCGATCGGGGCTCGGTCGCGTCGCTCTCGGTTCGTACCGTGCTCAGGCTGACCTGCCCGGCCGACGGCTGGCTCACGATCGGTGCCGGAGCCAGGGCGCTGGTTCCACGTGAAACGTCCGCCGGCTGCCCGCCGATCGAGGTGACGGCCGAGCCGGACCAGGGTGGTGCCGCGGTCGTACCGAACTACGCGGCGATCGCCCCGGCCAACGAGCCGTACTCCTACGATCCCGTTCTCGGCCTGCTGGCCTCGCAGATCCGGAACGGGGGAGGGTGCGCGATCGCGGTCGGGCCGGGTGCCGCGCTCGCGCTCGCCGATGCGAGCGGGCGAGTCGAGCCCTACCAGCCAGACATCGAGGTAGTCGACCAGGCCGCGCTGACCCATTGCCCGCTCACCATGGTGGATCTCGGAGCACTGCCGGCCGACGACCTAAGACCTGCTGCAGTTCGGGACGCCGACCGCGCGGTGGCCGCACTCATCTCCGAGCTGCCGGCCGGCGCGACGGTCATCGTCGGCGGCATCGCGGACAGCGGTCCAGACCCGCATCTCGGCGCGCTGTTGATCTCCGGCCCCGACTACCCGCGCGGCTGGTTGACCGCGACGTCGACCCGGCAGGACGGCCTGGTCCAGCTCACTGATCTGACCCCCACCCTGCTCCACCTGCTCGGCTTGCCGAAGCCGGCCGAGGCGGTCGGCGCGGTGATCCGGAGCACCGGCGGCCGGCCGGCCGATCCGGCGGCGGCCCTTGACCGGCTCCGCGAGGCCGATCAGGCCGCACAGGTGATCAGCACCAGCGGTGGCTGGATCTTCGGCGCGCTCGAAGGCGGTCAGTACCTGCTCTACCTGCTGATCGGCGCGATAGCGCTGTCGCGTGCCCGATCCGGCCGGCGGTGGCAGCCGCAAGTCCGCGGACTCGGCCTGCTCGCGCTGTTCTTCGGCGCGGTGCCGGCGGCCGGCTACCTGGTCAACCTGCTGCCGTGGCGGCACGCGGACCGGCCGGCCGGATCGCTGTTGCTCTGGCTCGGCGCCGTCGCATTCGGGCTGACCGCGTTGGCTGCCGCCGGTCCATGGCGGCGGCAGCCGCTCGGCCCGCCCGCGGTACTGGCGGCGATCACGTTCGGAGTGCTCGGCGTGGATGCGATCGTCGGCTCCAACTTGCAGGTCTCGAGCCTGTTCGGGCTCAGTCCGCTCGTCGCCGGTCGGTTCTACGGGTTTGGCAACGTCGCGTTCGCCGTGTTTGCGATGGCGGCACTGTTCACCGCGACGGTTGCCGCTTCCTACCTGATCAAGGCCGGCCGGGCGGCGATTGCCGGGCTGGCGGTGGCCGGGATCGGCGTGGTGGCCACCGCCATCGATGGCTGGCAAGCCTGGGGCGCCGACTTCGGCGGCGTGCTCGCGATCGTTCCCGGATTCGCACTGCTCGGCTTGGCGGTCATGCAGGTCCGGCTGACGCCGGTTCGGGCGCTCGGGATCGCCGCCGGCACGGTGGTCGCGGTCGCCGTGCTGGCCACGCTCGACTGGTTGCGGCCCGCTGACCAGCGCTCGCACCTGGGCCGGTTCGTCCAGCAGCTAATCGACGGCGAGGCCGGAGATGTGGTGGTACGCAAGGCCGATGCGATGCTGCACTCGCTGACCAGGGGACCCGAGGGTGTCCTGGTCCCGATCGCCATGATCCTGGTGGGGGTTGCCGTGTCCCGCCCGGACCGGTTCCGATTGGCCTGGCTGTCCGGCCTCTACCGGCGGGCTCCGGTGCTGCAGGCGGGGCTGGTCGCGATGGTGGTCACCGCCGTGCTCGCTGCTCTGGTCAACGACTCGGGGGCCCAGGTGCCCGCGGTGTGCCTGGCGGCTGCGGTGCCGTGGGTGCTTGCGGCCTGTGCCAGGCAAGGCCTGACCAGCGAACGGTAATCCCGATCAGGGCCCACCCGGCGACTGGGGCGACGGCGCCGCGCAGCTGCTTGGTGATCTGGTTGAGTGCGGCGGGCAAGGGGACCACCCGCCCGGGCACGTACGCCGCAGCGAGGACGCCGGTGCGCGCGATCAGCAGCCAGTCCCACCGGCTCGCGGCCAGTAGCGCGAACGGAGCCCAGGCGACCACGTCGTACCACGGCAGGCTGTAGGTCGCGGTGAGCAACCAGGCAAAGCCGAGCGCCGCCGCCGCTCGGATCGCAACCGGAGCCGGATCGTCCCGGCCGCTCGACCCAACCGGGCTTCCGACCGCGTCTGTCGCCCTGGCCGCGCCGCCCACGGCGGTCGGCAGCGAGCGCGCCAGCAACAGCGTGACCAAGGCGAACGTGAGCCACGCCAGGACCGTGATGAGGTTGCGCGCGAGCCGGTCATCGAGCACGGCCTCGAACGGCGCCACCAGCAGCCGCCAGGGTGAGGCGAACGAGACGAACCGGGACGCAGTGCCGGCTTGGCCGAGCGCGTGCAGGCCGGTCCAGGCGTAGCCGAGCCCGACCGCGAGCAGGCCGCCGGCCACCAGTGCGAGCAGCCGGCGTGGCGCCCGTCGCAGCGCCCAGACCAAGGCGAACGCGAACAGGCCGAACGACAGCTTGACGTCGATGGCCAGCCCCGCAGCCAGCCCGGCCAGCAGCGCGGATCTGCTCACCAGCGCCAAGCCGGCAACCGCGAACAGGATCCCGATCGAGTCGATGTGCGCGCCGTTGACCACGGCGTACAACAGCAGCGGGTTCAGCGACCATAGCAGCGCCACCCGAGAGCGGGCCGCAGCCGGGTCGATGCTGCGCGCGGCCGCGAGCCGGTCGAGGACAAGCCCGGTCAATACGAAGGCGAGCGCGCCGAGCGCGGCCAGGACGAACACGGTCGCGTGCGTGGAGCCATCGCCGAGCCGCGCGGCCAGCCACTGCTCGGCCGTGCCGAGCGGCCCGTAGATGGACGTGGTGTGCTGCCATGGCGCTTCGACTGCCCGCCCGATCGGATCACCGGTGGCCGCCAGGTCGCTCGCGGTCTGGCGGTACGGGTCGCCGCCAAGGCTCGCGATCCGCCCGTAGGCCGCATACACCAGCACGTCGGCCGATCCCATCGGCGGTATTAGGATCATCGCCACCGCGGCGACCAGCCCCAGCATCCTCAGCCGGCCGAGTTCCGGTCGCCAGCCACCAGCCAGCGCCCGCAGTCCCAGCACCAGGCCGACCACGGCCAGTCCGATCGCGGACAGCAGCAGCGCCGTAACCAGCCACGGCGACGGATCAGCGGAGATCCAGTACGGCGGCAGCCAGCGATGGCGTTGGGGTAACGGCGGCTGGGCCGCACTCGGACCGAGCAACCCGGCGCAGACGAACAATGCCAGCGAGCCGGCCAGGCACCGTCCGGCGCCGACGGTCAACTGCTCTGATCGCGCGCGGCTCTACCGGACCGGCGCCGGGTGGCCAGTGCGGCCTGGACGTGGGCGTACTGCCTGAGCCGGTGTACCTGTGACTGCAGGTCACGCCCGGTCACCCGGTGATGGAAGTCCGCCTCGACTTCCTTGACCTTGAAGCCCTTCCGGACCAGATCGATGGTCAGCCCGGTCTCGACGCCGAATCCGTGGGCAAGTGGCTGCGCCGCATTGAACGCGGCTCGGGTCAGGCAGCGCTGCCCGGACAGCGGCTGGGTGGACTCGAAGTCGACGAGCTTGCGGATCCCCGCCTTGGAGGCGCGCACGACGACACCGAAGCCACCAGCCGCGGTCCGCTGCTGCGGGAGCACCGCGATCGTCATGTCGGCCGCGCCTTCGCGCACCGGTGCGACCAGGGCGTCGCCCGATTTGGCGGTCTCTTCGAGGTCGGCGTCGAGGAACAGCAGGTGCCGTGGCTCGGCTCGGCCGTCGTGCGCGTCCAGGCCGGACACGACCGCGGCGCCGGTGCGCATGGCCGCGCCTTTACCGCGGTTGCGCGTGTGCCTGACCACGGTCGCACCGGCCGATCTGGCGGTTCGCGCGGTGTCGTCGCGGGAGCCGTCGTCCACTACGATGATCACGTCGACGCCGGAGATCGTACGGGCCGCGGCCACTGTGGCGGCGATCCGGTCCTGCTCGTCCTTTGCCGGAATGACCACGGCGACATCGCCGTCGCTGGGCCGAGCTTGCTTGGTCATGGCGGCAGCGTAGTGGTCCTGGCGGGTGGTAGCGCGAACAAGCCCGGCGCGCACGCGAGCGAACACTCATCCGGAGCGGCGGGAAGCCCGACCCAGCGGCGGCGATGCGCCGGCTTCAGCTGCTGTGTCCGGACATCCGCTCGACAAGCAGCGTGAGCCGTTCCTCGACGACCGGTGTCTCGGCTCGACCCTGCAGCAGCAGCACCGTCTCGCCGCGGCGGAGCCGCTCGTACCCCACCGGCTCGAGTGCCGCGGTGGTGTAGGTGACCATCGGAGTCTGCGCCAGCCGGTCGTGCAGGCGCAGCCAATCGACGATGCCGGGTCCTCGCGGCCGGGTCAGCATGAGATCCGTGACGACCAGGTCAGGTGGCGTGATCGCGGCCCGCAGTACCGCTTCGGACTCCGAGGTGGAGTGGACGACCTGCATGCCGCGCCGCTCCAGGTTGCTCCCGAGCACGGTCGCCACGGTCGCATCGCCTTCGATCAGCAGCACCCGAGCCGGTCTGCCATCCTTGCGGCCGCTCAGGATCAGCGCGCGCAGCAGCGCGGCGGGGTCGCTGCCGTACAGCGCATTGGCCGAGACCTCGCCGAGGCCGGCCGCGACGATCAGCGGCAAGCCGACCTCGACCGCGGAGTTGCGGATCACGGTCAGCGCGGTCCGTGTCACCGGCCCGGTCAGCGGGTCGATCAGCAGCGCGCTTGGCTCCCGGCTCAGGTAACCGGTGAGATCGTGCGGTGTGCCGACCGGGATCGAATGCCAGCCCAGCCGGTTGAGCGACGCCGCCGTTGCCTCGTGTGCCTGCGGCCAGACCAGCACCGACTTGGGCAGTGCGAGCAGCCCGCCGGTGCTCGGCAGCCGGTCGACGTTCCTGGGTGTCGTCTCTACCGGAGGCAGATCGGCGACCGAAGGCAAGTGCGCGACGTCCGGAAGCGGGCTGGCCATCGTGTCGGGACCGACCGCCCAGCCGCCCGGACGGGCAGTCGGGTCGCTGGTCTTGGCCGGTGGCGCCGGGGCCGGCGCCGAAGCCGCCGCAGGCGTGGGGGCGGGTGCCGTGGTCGGGGGCGCGGTGGCCGAGGGCGCCGGGGTGGCCGCTGCCGGGGCGGCAGGTACGGGCCCGGTCGGTGCCTGCCGTGCAGGAGCCGGCGGAGTAGTGGCTGGAGCCGCAGCGGCGGTCGCGGTAGACGCTGCTGGTAGGTCCGCGTGTTGCGGCCGAGCCTGCACGATCCGAGGCGGCTCGGGTTGCGCCGGGACGCCGCCGGACCGCCGCAGGACGCCGGAGTCCGAGATCGCGATCTGCTCCCCGGTCCCGCCGGGACGGACCTGGATGATCGTCGCCGCATCGATCTGCGGCGGGGTCGGCAACGGCAACTCGATCGAACAGGTGGTGCCGTCCGCGGCCGAAGTGTTGAGCACCATCCGGCCGCCGTGCTGCTCGACGGTTCGGCGGGCCAGCATGATCGCCGCTTCGACGTCGTCCCGGTCGTCGTAGGACGGGCGCTCCATGATCCGTGGCGGCAGCCCGGTGCCGGTACCGCGAACCACGATCCGTAGCTGCTCGCCGCGCCGCTTCGCGACCACGGTCACCGCCGAGCCGGCCGGAGCCGACCTGACGGCTGTCTGAAGAACGGTGGCCAGCGCCTTGCCGAGCCGGTCCGGATCCGCGTCGATACCCACGCCGTCGGCATCGTTGGTGATCCGCACCCCGGCCGCGTCGGCCGCCGCGGAGGTGGCCTCGATAGCCAGCTGGATCAGTTTGGCGGCCTCGATCCGCTCGATCGTCAGTGGCATCTTGCCGGCATCGGTACGGTCCTGGTCAAGGGAGTCGCTGACGATCCGGACCAGCCGGTCGAGCGCAGTCCCAAGCTCGTCGAGCGCACCCTGAGCGGTGGCCGGTAGCTCACCGTACTCGCCGGCGGCGATCCGGGCGAGGTCGTTTCGCGCCCGGCGTAGCGGGCGTCCCAGCTCCCGCCGCATCACGTGGACGAGCTCGTCGCGGCGCTTGCGAGCCGCGATCAGATCACTGCGATCGGTGTAGGTAATGATCGCCCCGGCCAACGAGTTGCCATCGGAGACCGGGAACGTGTTCATCGCGACGGTGATCATGGAGCCGTCGCGCCGCCACAGCACTTCTTCGCGGGACTTCGCCCGGCGGCCGGTGCGCAGCGTCTCGACCAGCGGTGACTCGTCGCGCGGGTATGAACTGCCGTCGGCGCGGGAGTGGTGAGCCAGCTCGTGCAGGTCGCGACCGGCCAGCTCGCTGGCCTTGCATCGCAGCATCCGCGCGGCGGCCGGGTTCGCTAGAATGATCTTGCCCTGAGCATCGACGCCGACGATCGCTTCACTGGCGGCGCGGAGGATCAACTCGGTCTGCTGCGCCTGCCGCGCAACTTCGCCGGTGTCCTCGTTCACGGTGCTGAACGTGGCCGCTGTGCTGGAAGCCCGGATCACAACCACCAGAAGGTCCTCTTCGCCGGTACTGCTGAGGAAGGACGTCGAGACGTCGCACCCGAAGGTAGTGCCGTCGGTACGGCGACCGGTCAGCCGATCGGGCTCCGTCCGATCGCCACGGCGGTCCTTGCGACGCCGGCTGCGCCCGACCACCTTGCCCACGTCGAACTGCAAGAGGACATCACCGATCGGTCGACCGACGAGTGGACCGTCAGGAGCCTCGAAGAGGTCCAGCGCTCGCGTGTTGGCGTTTACAACGATCCCCCGCGCATCAATCAGGAGCAGGGCGTCCGGCAGCGAATCCAAGATCGCAGCGAGTCGAGCGGCTCCGCGGGCGGGGCGCGTTGTCACGGGAGCAGCACACCTCCTCGTCAGCTGGCGCTGATCGTGGGGAACCTCTGAGTGACTGACTATCCCACGACTTTGCCGTCGTGTTGAGCCGACGGGTAACCTAAGCTCGCCCACGAACGTAGTTGGGAGGCTTCGCCTAGTCCGGTCTATGGCGCCGCACTGCTAATGCGGTTGGGGTCTAAAGCCCCTCCCGGGTTCAAATCCCGGAGCCTCCGCACCCGCTCACCCCGGTCGCAGCAGCCCGCTAGGTGACCGGGGTGTTGTCTGTTTTGAACCGTATGGCCCGATCTCGCTGCTGCGCTGGCGGGTTGATCGGCCTGGGTCGCTTTCGTGATCGTTCTGGGCTGGCCAGCTGGTGCTGGTCGCGGCTCGCTGACAGTGACTCGCCACGCTAAGTCGACGGTCAGCGACGTCCTGGCGACGAATTCGGCCGCCCCTGCGTTCCCCTGTACACTCGACGTTCAGCGCCACTTGGCCGCCTGCGCTCGTAGCTCAACGGATAGAGCATCTGACTACGGATCAGAAGGTTGGGGGTTCGAATCCCTCCGAGCGCGCACAACATCCCCGCAGCTCAGCGCACATCTCCAGGCTCGGCCACTCGGCCAGGCTCGCCCTCCACGACGCGGGTTGGACACAAATTGGACACAGCCCACTCGCTGAGGCGAGCGGCCCAGCGATCCATCTCGTCCGGATAGAGATGGCCATAGAGGTCCAGCGTCATCGTGATCGACGCATGACCGAGGATCGTTTGCAGCACCTTCGGTGGGGTGCCCGCCTGGATAAACAGCGACGCCGCTGTGTGCCGCAGACCATGAGGCGTCAGCCTCGGGTCAAGACCGGCCGAGTCGCGAGCTGATTGAAGTGCCGGCGCCAGTTCGACAGGCGTATCACCGATCCGCCATCGGTCGTGAACACGAGATCGTCCCGCCCCTTGCCCTCAACACGGGCAAGCAGATCGGGCTTCGAGCAGCGGCACGATCGGGACCGATCGATGCTGGTGGGTCTTCGGCGACTCCTCCACCAGCTGCCCGCCAACATCGGAGAAGGTCCGGACAACGCTGATCCGTAGACGATCGAAGTCAATGTCGCGAACCCGCAGAGCAGTCGCCTCGCCCACCCGAAGCCCGGTATAGGCCAGCAGCCGCACGAAGTCGCCCGAGCCTCCGCACGTACGTGCCAGCGCATCTACCTCGCGATGTGTAAGGAACACGCGCTCCGCAGGCTTGGATCTACGTACCCGCACGAGCCGTGCAGGGTTGCTAGCGATCCGGTGAGCCCGAACGGAAGCATCCAGCACACTCGACAGAACAAGAAGCGCCTGACGCGAGCCAGAATGACCGAGGCCAGCGGCCGTCATGTCGGCCACCCAGCGCTCAATCCCCTCGACCGTAATACGCCCCAGCTGCACCTTGCCCCAGGTCGGCAGAACCCATCGACCTAGCAGGTGCCGATACTGATGGGCCGTCTTCGGCTTCACCCGAATCAGAGTCTGTACCCACAGCTCGGCGGCATCCGCGAACAGGATTCGGGACCGTTTCGGATCCACCCAATCACCGCGGCCCATCAACGCCTTCTGCGTGGCAAGCCACCGCTCAGCGTCGATCTTGCGCCCGACGACCTGTTCCGCTGCTGCCCGTTTGGACCGCGATATCTGGCTCGCCAAGCGCTCCCGCGCTTCTCGACACTCATGCAGCGTCCTGCTGCTGTTTGAGCCAACCGCGCACATCGGCGGGCAGGTACCGCAGGTGCTTACCAACTCTGGCAGCCGGTGGTCCGGTGCCGAGGTAGCGCCACCGGTACAGGGTAGAGATAGGCACCCCCAGGTAGCGACTGACCTCCACCGGCGTCCACGTGCGTTCGTCATCCTCGGTCGTGTTCACAACGGTTCCTCTCCGCGTCCTCAGTCGGCTTGGTGGCTGGGCGTTGGCCCTCACCCGATCGGGATGATGGGGTCGGTTCGGGTCGGGTCAAGGCTCGCGGTCAACTTCCCTCGCCGGGTCCCCTGGCTCGCTGCGCTCGCTCCCCGGCGACGGTTTGTCCGCTCGGCCCCTGCCGGGGCAACCGTTGACCCGTCCCGCCCCGACCTGGATCTGGCTGGTTATCGGGTGAGGGCCAAGAGCGGCGTGGCCATCACGGGTCTAGCTCCGTGGGGAGTGCGCAGGCGCGTTCCTCGGCTTCGATGTCCGCGTAGTGGCGGGCCATGGCGGCGGCGGTGGCGGCGAGCTCCGCATCCCCGCTGGTGCGCCACCCGGAGCCCTCGTACCGGAGTGCGGTCAACGTGACGGTGGCGGCCTGGTCGTGCCGCCCGCTGGTCTCGTGTCGGCCGGTGGGGTGGGCGCGGCGGTAGGCCTGGCGTCGTTGCCGGCGTTCGGTGAACGTGGTGGAGTAGCGGCGGCTGCGGGTGGTGAAGTGCCCGCCATAGCCGAGCATGTGCGCCCATCTGCGCAACCGCAGAAACTGAATCGCCCCGGCGTGTCCGGAGGCTCCGATCCGTGAGGATGGAGTCCGATGGCACGCATGTCGCAGAGGTATCCCGAAGAGCTGAAAGAGAGGGCGGTCCGGCTGGTCGTGGAGTCGCGTGACCAGTACGGGTCGCAGTACGCGGCGATCGAGTCGATCGCGGCTAAGTTGGGGATCGGGTCGACCGAGACTCTTCGCAAGTGGGTCCGCAAGGCCGAAGTGGACGCCCGTCAGCGGCCTGGCACGACGAGTGAGGACTCGGCGGAGATTCGCAGGTTGCGCGCCGAGGTGCGTGAGCTGCGCCGGGCCAACGAGATCCTCAAGGCGGCGGCGGGTTTCTTCGCGGCCGAGCTCGACCGGCCACAGCGGTAGTCGTGGTGTTCATTGCCTCGCACGCGGATCGCGTGACGGCCGATGGGGTGCGGTGGGGGGTCGAGCCGATCTGTCGCGTGCTGTCCGAGCACGGAATCAAGATCGCCCCCAGCACCTACTACCACGCGGTCAAGACCGCCCGTCTGATCTCCAAGCAGGATCTGCGGGAGGAGCGGCTGATGCTGGCGATCGCCCGGGTCCACCACGCCAACTACGGCGTCTACGGGGCCCGCAAGGTGTGGCTGCAGCTCAACCGCGAAGGCGTCACCGTCGCCCGCTGCACCGTGGAGCGGCTGATGAAACTGCTCGGGCTGGAAGGCGCTCGTCGCGGTCGCAGGGTGCGCACGACGCGGCCGGATGTGGCCGCAGCGCGTCCGGCCGATCTGGTCGAACGCAACTTCAGCCCGAGCCGGCCGGATGCATTGTGGGTCGCCGACCTCACCTACGTGTCGACCTGGGCCGGGTTCGTCTACGTCGCGTTCGTCCTCGACGCGTTCTCCCGGCGCATCCTCGGCTGGAAGGCCGCCACCAGCATGCGCACCGAGCTGGTGCTCGACGCGCTGGAGATGGCGATCTGGACCCGCGCCCAGGCCGGGATCGCCGACCTGTCCGGGCTGATCCACCACACCGACGCCGGCAGCCAGTACACCTCGATCCGGTTCACCGAACGGCTCGCCCAAGCCGGCGCCGCCCCGAGCGTCGGCTCTGTGGGCGACGCCTATGACAACGCGCTCGCCGAGTCCGAGATCGGGCTGTTCAAGATCGAGCTGATCCGCCGGCACGGTCCGTGGCGCACCCTGGACGATGTCGAGATCGCCACCCTCGAATGGGTCGACTGGCACAACCACCGCCGGCTTCACACCGCCTGCGCAGATCTCACCCCAGCAGAATTTGAGGCGGTCCACTACCGTCAGCACCCAGCCCTCGCCGAGGCGCTGGTCCCAACAACATGAGTCTCCAAACACGCCGGG
>DATAFN010000168.1:0-7477 GCA_036257435.1 Actinomycetes bacterium | reverse complement strand
TGCGGAAAGGTGATCTCCTCCTTGCCGTTCTTGCGGCGGATGAACGGGTGCACCGAGCCGCCCTGGATCGGCCCCGGCCGGATCAGCGCCACTTCGATCGCCAGGTCGTAGAACTTGCGCGGCCGCAATCGGGGCAGCGTGGCCATCTGGGCCCGGCTCTCCACCTGGAACACTCCGATCGAGTCGGCCCGGCAGAGCATGTCGTAGACGGCCTTCTCCTCCTTCGGCACGTTGTCCAGGGTGAGCACGTCACCACAGAACTCGTGCGCGAGGTCGAAGGTGTATTTCAGCGCGGAGAGCATGCCGAGCCCGAGCAGGTCGAATTTCACCAGCTTCATCGCCGCGCAGTCGTCCTTGTCCCACTGCAGCACGCTGCGGTTGGCCATCCGAGCCCACTCGATCGGGCAGACCTCACCCACCGGGCGGTCGGTGAGCACCATCCCGCCGGAGTGGATGCCTAGGTGCCGCGGGAACTGCAGCAACTGCCCGGCCAGCCCTACCACCTCGGCCGGCACGTCGTCGGCGGCAACCAGCGGCCCCCACGAGTCGATCTGCTTGGACCAGGCGTCCTGCTGGCCGGTGCTGTAACCGAGCGCCTTGGCCATATCGCGCACGGCCATCTTCGGACGGTACGTGATGACGTTGCAGACCTGCGCGGCCTTGTCCCGGCCGTACGTGTTGTAGACGTGCTGGATGATCTCCTCGCGCCGGTCCGACTCGATGTCGACGTCGATGTCCGGCTCCTCCTCGCGGGTGGTCGCGATGAACCGCTCGAACGGGAGCTGGTACTTCACCGCGTCGACCGCGGTGATCCCGAGCACGTAGCAGACCGCCGAGCTGGCCGCCGAACCCCGGCCCTGGCAGAGAATCCCGAGGTCGCGGCACTTCTCGACGATCCCCCACACGATCAGGAAGTAGCCCGGGAACCCCTTCTCTTCGATCACCCGCAGCTCGCTGTCCAGCCGCAGGTAGGCGACCGGGTGCTCGTCAAACGTGCCGTACTTGGCCGCGGCCCGCTCGAACACCAGCGAGCGCAGCCAGTCCGCGTCGTTGGCGTGGTGTTCCGGCCGGTTCAGCTTCGGTAGCCGGGGCGACGCCTTGTGCAGGTTGAACGCGATCTCGTTCGCGTAGGCCACGGTCTGCTCGACCGCACCCGGATAGCGGGAAAATCTTGCGGCCATTTCGGCCCCGGTACGCAAATGCGCGGTGCCGGCCGCCGGCAGCCAACCGTCCAGCGCATCCAAGCTGCGCCGGGCCCGGACCGCGGCCAGCGCGGTGGCCAGCGGACGCCGGGCCGGTACCGAGTAATGCGCGTTGCTGGTGGCCACGACCGGGAGTCCGGCGTCCCGGGCGAGCTGGAACAGCGCGTCATTGCGTTCGCTGTCCTCCGGGTAACCGTGGTCCCAGAGCTCGACCGCGACGTTGTCCGGGCCGAACAGCGCGACCAACCGGTCCAGCTCGCGGGCGGCCGCCTTCGGACCGCCGTCCGGGTCGGCCAGTGCGTGCGGCACCAGACCCTTGCGACACCCGGTAAGGATGAGCCAGTGCCCATCGGCCTGCTCGGCCAGCCGTTCCAGTTGGTAGACCGGCTTTCCCTTTTCCCGGCCGGCGAGCTGGCCCTCGGTGATCGCGCCGGCCAGCCGGTGGTAGCCCTCGGTGCCGCGGGCCAGCACCAGTAGGTGTCGTCCCTCCGGATCGGCCTCGCCGTTTTGCGGCCTGGTCAGCTCCAGCGACAGCTCCGCGCCGAAGATGGTCCTGACCTTGTAAACGGCCGCGGCCTCGGTCAGGCGGACCACCCCGTACAGCCCATCATGATCTGTCAGCGCGATCGCGTGCAGGCCAAGCTGAACGGCCGCCTCGACCAGCTCCTCCGGATGGCTGGCGCCGTCGAGGAAGCTGAAGTTGGAATGGCAGTGCAGCTCGGCATACGGCACCACGGTTTCGGGTGGCGGGGGAGTCGGGCGCTCCGATTCCGGCGGGTCGTACGGCGGCCGGATCCACGTCCACGCCGGGCTGTCTCCGCCATCGCCCGAGTACGGCGGGCCGCCGGGGCGCCGCCCGGACAGCCGGCGCTCGAGCTCAGCCCACGGAACCGGCGGGTTGTTGTAACCCATGCTCAGTCATACCTGGCCTCGACCCACCACTGACCGTTCTCGACCAGTAGGAGCAGCGCACCGGACTCGGTGATCACCTGCACTCGCGCGATCCGGCGCGCCGATCGGGGATCCCACCAGCGTTCCTCGACCGGCCAGGGCCCGGCCCAGCCGACCACCGGCGCGGCCGGACCGCCGCCATAGCTCACTGTGGTCGGGGCGGCGGTGACGGCGGCCCGGCTGGTAACCCCGACCGGGTGCCCATCGGCATCGGTGACCGCGGCCGATTCACGTTCGGTGAGCACGGTAGCCGGGGACGGCGCGGGCAGGTGGCCGGGCCAGGGCGCACTGCTCTCGCGGACGGCGGCGCGCTCGTCGCCCCACGGCACCAGATGGATCCGGTCGGCCGGGCCGTAGCCACCGTTCGGCACCGCGGCGACCACTGCCTTCTGGCCGAGCAGGCTCTGCACCCGGGTGATGGCCCGCACAGCGCGCTCACCCAGCTCGCCCAGGCCACCCCACAGGCCTTCCTGGTAGATCCCGGCGGCGACGGTCTCGGCCGGCTCCAACCGCAGCTGGATGATCCCGCCGGCACTGATGTCGCCGAAAGCCCGGGTGCTGGCCCATCCCTCCAGCTGCCAGCGCACCCGATCGGCGATGTCGTCGGCGGACATCGGGCCGTCGTGCCGCCACTGCCGGTGCAGCTGGGGGCCGTGCTCGGTGCTGACCTCGATATCCAGGCAGGCGCAGGCCAGCCCGCGCACGCCGAGCGCCGCGGCTAGCTCGTCGGCCATCGCGGCGGCCAGGAACGCCGCGGTGTCGATTCGGTCGATCGGCGGGTTGACCTCACGCTGGACGGCCAGGTCGGGCGCGGCCCGGTGGGATCCGATCGGGCGCTCGTCGATACCGCGGGCGAGCCCGTGCGCGGCCGCACCGGCCGAGCCGAACCGAGCCAGCACTTCGCGAGGCGGGAGCGCCGCGAACGCCCCGAGCGTGCGGATGCCCAACCGGCGCAGCAGGTCGATCAGCTCCGGCCGGTCGAGCACGTCGATCCGCATCGGGGCGAGGAACTCCGCGTCACCGTCGGTCGGCACCACCAGCGCCAGCTCGCCGCCGGCGATCGTTCGTGCGGCCAGGGTTGCGGCGAAGACGCCATCGGCGACGCCGGCCCGGCAGTCGATGCCCAGTGCGGTGGCGTGGGCAGCGAACCGCTCGGCCGCGGCCAGCTCGCTGCCGAAATACCGGGCCGGACCGCGGGCGCGGACCGCGCACAACCCGGGACGGAGGATCGCGACCCGCGGAGTGAGCTCCTCGAGCGCCGTCACTACCGGCTCGAACGTGCGCGCCTCGATCACCGGGTCGTGCCGGAGCACGGTGAGGTGCGGGCAGCGAGTCTGCGCCTCCCTGACCTTCATGCCACGCCGGATCCCGTGCCCGCGGGCCGCGCCGGAACAGGCCAGGACCAGGCCGGATTCCACTACGACGATCGGCTCTCCGGGCGAGATGGCCACCGCCGCGGCGGCTGCGACCACCGGCCAGTCCGGGCACCAGACGGTCAGCGTCCGCACGCTCAGACCGCCTCGAGCAACTGGAACTGGCGGAGCGGGGTCGGCGGTTCGGTCACCACGGCCACGGAACCGTCGGGTGCGGGCAGCCAGAGCTGCCCCTCGCGAGGCACGGCGACCGCACCGTGGCGCCCGCTGACCCGCACCCGCACTCGCCGGGCCCGCAACCGGCCGTGCCCGTCGCCCAGCCCGTCCCACCGCTCACCCACGGTGGTCAGCCGCAGATCGGCGCCCTCCCACTGGCCGAGGCAGAGCAGCACCCCGCCGTGCTTGCGCAATCGCGCGGTCAACCGGCTGGCCAGGCCGGGTGGAACCGGGCCGGTGGGCCGGATCGCTACCACATCGAATGCATCGATCAATGCGGCCACCACACTGGCCCAGGCCTGCCCCGGCCGTGGGATCAGCGCCAGTCGATCGAGCGCGATCCCGTATTCCGCAGCGGCTAGCAACCCAAGCTCGGGCGCGCCGACCACCGCGCACCAGGACCCGGCCTGGGACGGCCCGGCGAGCAGGGCCAGCGCCAGCGAGGTAGTGCCTTCGACGGCCACCGTCGACCCCCGGCGCAACCCGCTCTCGGGGAGCAGACCGGTCAACCCCTGCAGCAAGGGAAGGGCTGCAGTGTCCACCTGGGCCGGATCATTTGCGCTGGTCACCAGGTTGCGCAAGGTGGCGGCACTCACCTATCTATGTTCGAACATCTGTTCGAACATGTCAATCCGGCGGTCCACAGAACCTAGTCCGGGTCGGACCCGAGCACTTCGGTCAGCGTGACGAACCGGTAGCCGCGAGCGCGAAGCCCGTCGATGATCTGCGGTAGTGCGTCCGCATCGAGTGTGGAGTGGTCATCCGGATGTGAGCCGACGTGCATGAGCACGATCTCGCCCGCAGTGGCGGCATCGAGCACCCGGTCGACTACCTTCGCGACCGACATGCCGCCGGACGTGCCGCGCCAGCCGAGCGTGTCCACAGTCCAGCGGAACGCCACGTAGCAGCGTGAGTTGACGATGCGCAGGGTGCGCTCGTCCCTGGCGCCGAACGGGAACCGGAAGTATCGCCGGGGGTCCTGACCGATCCCGATCCGGATCGCGCGCTCGGCTTCGGCGATCTCGGCGCGCACCCTGCTGTCGGAGAGCGTGGTCAGATCCGGATGGGTCATCGTGTGGTTGCCCACCACGTACCGCGCGCCGATCCGCCCGGATTCGGTCGGGAAGTCCTCGACGAACCGGCCGGTCAGGAAGAACGTGCCGGGCACGTCTTTGGCCGCCAACATCTGCAGGATGCTGGACACGCCGTCGGCGTTCGCGCCCGCGTCGAACGTGAGCGCGACCACCTTCCGCGAGGTCGGGATTCGCTCCAGATCCTGGCCGCGCAGGTCAGTCGGGATCCGGCAGGTCGCTGGCGAGCCGGTTGGGCCGGCTGGGCTGCTTGGCGGTGCCGACGTAGCGATCGGTGGCGAGGTTGCCGGCGTGGCCGACGATGTGGCCTGCGCGGTCGAGGTAGTCGGCCGGGTCGTCGCCGGGGCCGCCCCCCGCGTGCCGTTGTCGGAGCAGCCCGCCAGCACGCTCGCGGTGGCTAGCAGCGCGGCGCCGAGGTAGCGCGGCCGCGGCCTGACTACGAGCATGCCGGCAGCGTACGTCGAGGTTGGTGCCCGGCGGCCGGTCGCTCGGCTGGCCGGTAGGGGGCTTGGTGCGGAAAAATCGGCCCCGGGCCACGAAGCCGCGAAACCGGCGTTTGTGGAACCGAGCTCTCGGTCCGGCCGTACCAGCGACAGCCGAGGCGGTCGCTCGGAGCACGGGAGGAGGCAGCACGGACGACGCCACGGCGATAGCCCGCGCCCGGGCCGGCGATCTGGACGCGTACGAAGTGCTGGTCGCTCGGTACAGTGCGCCCGCGCACCGTACGGCCGTCCTGCTCGGAGCGGGCGATGACGCCGAGGATGTCGTGCAGGAGGCGTTCGTGAAGGCCTATCGGGCGCTGGGCAGGTTCAAGCCGGAGTCGACGTTCCGGCCGTGGCTGCTGCAGATCGTCGCGAACGAGACCATGAACCTGCACCGGTCCGCTCGGCGGCGCAGCGGGCTGGCGCTACGGCTCGCCCAGATTGGCGACCCGACGCCGGCCGGCGACGACCCGGCAGGGGCGGCGGTGCGGGACGAGCGCCGCCGGCTCTTGCTTGCCGCAATCCGGGAGCTACCGGAGAAGGACCAGCAGGTGTTGACCTGCCGGTACTTCCTCGAGCTCAGCGAGGCGGAGACCGCGACAGTGCTCGGCTGGCCGGCCGGATCGGTCAAGTCCCGGTTGTCTCGTGCCCTGGTCCGGCTGCGGACGAAGCTGGCCCAACCGCTCGGAGAGGGGGTGCCAGGTGGCTGAACGCGAGCGGAACGAGTCGACCCCGTTGGAGAACGATCCACTGGCGGCCGAGCTGCATGAGCTCGGCCAGCACCTCGAGGTGACCCCGGCACCCGCTGCTGGGCAGGTTGCCGCCGCGGTTCGCGCCCGGCTGGAGTCCGCTGGCGTACCGGCCGGTGGCCGGTCGGCCCGGCCGTGGTCGCAGCTCGTATTCAGGGCCGCTGCAGTTCTCGCGATCCTGTTCGCCGGGCTGCTCGTGGTCTCGCCCCAGGTGCGTGCCGCGGTCGCCGATCTGCTCAGGTTCGCCGGGATCGAGATCCGCCAGGGCCAGGGACCGCAGGTGCCGCCGAGCGGCCGCTACAGCCCGCTACCCGGTGAGCGGGTCACCGACCTGGATACCGCTCGCGAGTTGGCCGATTTCCCGATCCTCGTGCCTGCGGCGCTCGGCCCACCGGATACCGTTGTGGTCGCCGACGGCGAACCGCCGCGGGTCGTGTCACTGCTGTACTACCCGGACGCCGAATCGCCTCCGAGCGCTCCGGCCGGCGGGGAGCAACCGATGATCCGGATCGACGAGTTCCACGGATCCATCTCGCCGGTGTTCATGAAGTACGTAGACCAGCAGGCCGAGCCGGTCGCGATCGGCTCGTACCTCGCGTTCTGGATCGACCAGCCGCATCCGGTGCTGTACGTCGATCGGGGCGGCCGGGTCCAGGAGGAGCTGGCCCGGTTGTCCGGGCGAACGCTGATCGTCGAGATCGGTGACACCACCGTGCGTATCGAGGGTGACTTGGACAAGGAACGCGCGATCGAGCTGGCCCGCACGCTCCGCTGAGGATCGGTGGAGAGCTCGCAGTGGTGCCGGCCGGTCTTGCACGCAGCGATACGACGATCGCCGATGCACATCGGCGATCGTCGTAGGCATCGTGCCAGCCCACGAGCGTTTCATCCGATCTCCTCAGCTGAGACACCCAGGTACCCCGCGAGACATTCGCCATCCAGCCACACCCGAGAACCGCAAAAAGCCTGGTCCGGGACGTCAGGGGGAGGACCGGGCGGTCCCTGGGGATCTGGTTGGGTGGGGCTGCCGCCGGGGTCGGCGTCCCCGGCCAGTCGGCGAAACAGCTCAGCCAAGGTGACGGAGCACGACCGAATGGCACGTCGCGTCTACTTGCTGGCCGCCTTGTCAGCCAGTTCGTGGAGGAAGGACGGTAGCCGTCCAGCCCCGAAGTCGTAGAACCGCGCCCACTGCGGCTGGATCCGGATACGCGCCATCTGCTCGTACATCTTGCGGACCTGCCGCTCGAACTCGGCCATGCCTTCTTCGCCCAGCTCGTCGGCCATCCCCTTGCTCGACTGCCCGAGGTACTCATCGGGCACTCCGTCAACAATCTCGACGGCCGCGTGTCCACGTATTAGCAGCGTCTTCGCTCCACCAGGCGTGTCGCCGAGGTCGATCGTCAGCGCAACCTG
>DATAFN010000156.1:0-4108 GCA_036257435.1 Actinomycetes bacterium | reverse complement strand
GCCGACCAGTAGGCCGCCGTTGGATCCGCCGACGATGCCGAGCTGCTCGGCCGTGGTCCAGCCGTCCGCGATCAGGCGCTCGGCCGCGGCGTGGAAGTCGTCGAAGACGTTCTGCTTCTGCCCGCCCATACCGGCGCGATGCCAGTCCTCGCCCTCCTCGCCACCGCCGCGCAGACCGGCGATCACGTAGACGCCGCCGGCCTCCAGCCAGGTCAGGACCGTGGCCGAGTAGCCGGGTGTCAGTGGCAGGCCGAAGCCGCCATAGCCGTACAGAATCGCCGGCCGTGGCCTGGACGGCGCCTCCTCCGCGGACATCACGAACATCCGCACCTCGGTGTCGTCCTTCGATCGGTACGGCACCTGGCGCACCTGAATCGGCGGTGTCTCGACCGTGCCGGGAGCGCTCGCCCACAGCGAGGTCTCGCCGCTGCGCGCGTCATACCGGTAGACCGAGGAGGGGGTGACGTGATCGGTATAGCCGAACCACGCCTCGTGCCCGCCCTCCGGCCGCTCGATCAGGCCCGACAGCGAGCCAAGGCCGGGCAGCGGGACCAGGCCGGTCCGGGCGCCGGTGCGGAGCTCGTGCGCGGTCACCTCGCTGACCGCATGCCGGGTCCACGAGCACAGCAATACCGGATCGTCGCCAAGCTCTGGTCCGTCCAGGATCGCGTAGCCGTCGAGTACGGCTACCTCGTCCTCGGGAACCAGCGGCTGCCAATCCGCGTAGTCCAGCCGGTCCGGAGTGGTCACCAGCAGTGTTCCGCGCGGCGCGTCACGGTCGGTGGAGATGTACAGCCGGCCGTCCCGGCCCGCCTCGACCGAGGTCTGCGCGTCAATCCCTTCCTGGATAACCCGGAACTCCGGCGCCTCGAGCGTGGACGCGGACAGGTCGGCGATCCAGACGTCGTTACGCGGCGCAGTCCCGGCGGACGCGGTGATCACCAGCCAGCGACCGTCCCGGCTCACCGAAACGCCGTAGTAGTTGGTCATGTCCAGGCCGTCGCCAAACACCATCACGTCGTCGGCCGGGTCGGTGCCGAGCCGGTGCAACCAGACCCGCCGGTGGAACTGCTCCTCGCCATCGGGTAGCTGCTCGGGTGGCAGTCGGCGGACGTAGTAGTAGGCCTTGCCGCCGGGCAGCCAGGCGACCGGTGAGTAGCGGGCCCGGTCGATCGGGCCGTCGACCGCCTCGCCGGTCGCGACCTCCATGACCCGGATCACCGACTCCTCGGTGCCGCCGGCCGACAGCTGGTAGGCGAGCAGGTGCCCTTCCTTGGACGGCTGCCAGGCATCGAGCGTGGTCGTGCCGTTCGGGTCGATCTGCATCGGGTCGATGAGCACCCGCTCGGAGCCGTCCGGGTCGACGGTGAGCAGAATCGCGTGCTCCTGATCGGCCGTCCGGCGCATGAAGAACTGCCGCTCGCCGCGCCAGATCGGAGCCGAGACGATACCGGCGCGGAGCAACTCGAGCAGCCGCTGTTGCAGCCGGTCTCGGCCGGGCCAGCCCGCCCGCTGCTCGGCGAACAGCTCGTCCTGTGCCTCGGACCAGACCCGGGTGGCCTCGCTGGCGGGATCCTCCAGCCACCGGTACGGGTCGGCGACGGAATGCCCGAACAGGTCCTCGACAAGATCGGCACGATCCGCCGGTGGGTAGCTGCGATCCATGGAGGTCAACCTTAGTGAGCAATTGACATCAGCCCGCCTTGCGGGTGTCCAGCGGTTGAATTCCAACCGCGTGTCGGTACGAAAGGCGTGGAGTCTTGGCCCTGAACAGGGGACACTGATGGGGCTGCCCCGGCGCGAAGCCACGCGCCGGACGCTCCAAGGAGGCCCGGTGGCCAACGCGTTGATCCTCAACGCGACATTCGAGCCCTTGTGCGTCGTGCCCCAGCGACGCGCCATCGTGCTCGTCCTGTCGCAGAAGGCGGTGACCCTCGAAGAGGGGGCGGACGTAGTCCGTAGCGTGCGCTGCGCGCTACCTGTCCCCTCAGTGGTGCAGCTGACCCGATTCGTCCGGGTGCCGCACCGCTCTGCTGTTCCGCTCACCAGGCGGGCCATCTTCGCCCGGGACGGCGGCCGGTGTGTGTACTGCGGCGCACCCGCGACCAGCATCGACCACGTCGTCCCGCGCAGCCGTGGCGGGCCGCACAGCTGGGACAACGTGGTCTCGGCGTGCCGGCGCTGCAATCACGTCAAAGGTGATCGGCACATCGGCGAGATCGGCTGGCGGATCGGCCAGATACCCAGGCAGCCGGTCGGCATGGCCTGGCGCATCCTCGGGACCGGCCGGCACGATCCGCGCTGGATGCCGTATCTGGCCGGATACGGGCTTGATCCGGTGACGGCCGCCGCGTCCTGACCCGGCCGGTGCCGGGCCACCGGCAGTGCGCGGCTTGGCGATGATCGGCTCGGTTCGGCAGTGATCGGCCCTGCTGGACCCGGGGCGTTACCGGCGCGCTACCGTGTCGGCGTGAGATCACGTACTACGCATCGCGCGCTGGTCGTCGCTGCCACGGTCGGGTTCACGCTGGTCGCCACGGTCACTCCGGCGCTGGCCCGTGAGCAGGATGCCGGGTCGGATCCGGGCGAGCCGCTGTCCCCGCTGGGCACGCTGCTGATCTTCGGCGTGCTGCCCGTTGGGCTGTTCCTCGTGATCGCGCTGCTGGTATCGGCAGGTTCGATCGCCCGCGGGACGCGGTATCGCCCCGACCGGGTATGGGACGCCACCCCGGTCGAGTTCGGTATTCCGGCGCGACCGGCCCCGGCGGCCGAGCTGACCCGAGCCGCTGGCACGGACGCGGATGCGTCGCCCGCGCCGCCCGCCGGCCCCGCCGGGCCTCCCGACGATGACCAGTCCGGTGGCGGTGGGATCAGTGCCCGCTGGTGAGGCGTTCAGCCCGGCACAGCAGGAGCAGATCAACCGCGCCATCGAGATCGCCGAGCGGGAGGGCGAGCTGCACCTCGCGGTGTACGTCGGCGCTACTGACGGCGATACCCGGGTGGCCGCGCGGGCGCTGCTCCGGCAGATCCCGGACCGGTCCCGGGCGGTGCTGATCTACGTGGACCCGGCGCGCCGCGCGCTGGAGATCGTTACCGGGAGCGAAGCCAGCCGAGTCCTCGACGACCGTGCCTGCTCGCTGGCCGCGCTGGCCATGACCAGCTCCTTCGTGGCCGGCGACCTGGCCGGCGGAATCGCGGACGGGCTACGGCTGCTCGGCGAGTACGCGCATCGGCCCCGGGTGCTCCACCGCGACGAGCCGTAGCCGGGGGAGCCGCCAGCCGTCCCGCTCCAGATATGAGCTAGTCGTCCGTCTCCCCGGGGCGCGGCGAGTGGTTTGCGCCCGCGGCCGCGTCGCAGGCTCGCGCCCGCAACGCCCGCGCGATCCCGTCCCGGCCCTCGAGCACGATGCGGCGCAGCGCCGGCACCGGATCGGCCTCGGCCAAGTACTGGTCGGTCACCTCCAGCGTGTCCGACTGCACCCGCAGGTACGGGAATAGGCCGAACGCTATCTGCTGAGCCTGCTGGTTGGTGCGAGTCGCCCAGATCGAGTCGATCACCTCGAGGTACTTCGACACGTACGGCTCCAGCAGGTCCAGCTGATTCGGCTGCATGAAACCGGCGATCACCGCGGCCTGGATTGCGCTGGGCAGGTCGCTCTTGACCACGACCGATTCCCAGGCCTCGGCCTTGGCCTTGGCGGTCGGCCGGGCGGCCAGCGCGCTCGCCGCATGACGCTGCCCGGCCGCGGTGTTGTCCCGATCCAGCTCGGCGTCGATGTCGTCCTCGCCGGCTGCGCCGAGCACGACCAGGTGGCTCAGCAACTGCCAGCGCAGCTCCGGGTCCATCGCCAGACCCTCGATCCGTTCCGAGTCGGCGAGCAAACCGCGGATCAGCGCGATGTCCTCGGCCGAGCTCGCCGCATCGACGAAAGCCCGGGCCCACGCGAGCTGATGGTCACTGCCGGGCGCGGCCGCGTACAGCAGGTCCTTCATCCGGGCAGCCACGGCGGCCAGTCCTTCCGGCCGGAACGCCGGGTCGGTGTACTGGTCGAGCGCCGCCTTGGCCTGGCGCAGCAGCGTCTGGACGACCGACATGTCGGTCTCGCTG
>DATAFN010000127.1:0-1711 GCA_036257435.1 Actinomycetes bacterium | reverse complement strand
CCGGATCAGCGACAGGTCGGTGGACAGCCGCTGGTAACGCGCGACCAGCTCGTCGGCTTCCGCACTGGTCAGCGACCGGACCCGGTGCAACAGCTCGTCTAGGCGGTCCCACTCCGGGCGGCGGGCCGCGATCAGGGCGTCGATGTCCACCTGCTGCGTCTCCCTGATCAACCCGATGCGGCATGTGTCGCCGGATAGCGGCAGACTAGCCTCTCGACCGGCGGATCAGGACGAACGGGACGGGTGGACTGGTGAGCGAGGTCATCACCGGTGAGGCGGTACCGCTCGAGCTGCGCCTGGCCAGGTTGCCCAGCCGGATGCTCGCGTTCCTGGTCGACGGCAGCATCCAAGTCACGCTGTTCATCATTGCGGTCGCCCTTGGCGCGTCCGTGGGTGCGATCGGCGACTCCTCGCTGACCAGCGCCTACGCGATCCTGGCGATCGTCATGATCTTCGTGGGTCTGCCGGCCGGTGTCGAGACAATCAGCCACGGGCGGTCGCTCGGCAAGTTGATGATGGGCCTGCGGGTGGTCAGGGACGACGGTGGCCCGATCAGGTTCCGGCACGCGCTGGCGCGAGCACTGGCCGCGTTCTTCATCGACATCTGGATCCTGGGCTGGCTCGGGATCGGGATCTTCACATCGATCCTGTCCGAACGCGGTAAGCGCGTCGGCGACTATATGGCCGGCACCGTCGTGCTGCGGGAGCGGGTGCCCCGGCAGGAGTACTCGCCGGCGCCGGAGATGCCGGAGCGGCTGGCCGGCTGGGCGGCCGGGCTCGAGCTGTCCAGCCTGCCCGGCGACCTGGCCCTGGCCGCCCGGCAGTACCTCGCCCGCTACCCCTCGCTCGAGCCGAGGGTGGCCGCGGCGATCGGCCAGCGGCTGGCCACCGAGGTTGCCCGCTACATCGGCCAGCCGGTGCCGGCCGGCGTGCCGCCGTGGGCGTTCCTGTCCGCGGTGTTGGCCGAGCGGCGCCGGCGGGAGATCGCCCGGATGCGGACCGCGCAGACTCCCGGCCAGCCGGCGTACGGCAGCAGCCCGAGGTATGACGCCGGTCCGGCATCCGCCGCCGGCACCGGCACCAGGTCCGGCCCGCCGGCCCAAGCGCCACCGATGTCCGTCGATCAGCCGGCTCGCCCGGCCCAGTCCGGCGAGGATCCGTTCGCACCACCGGCCTAGGCCGCCGGACCAAGAGCTGGGGCCCAGGCGCTCCGCGGAGCTCAGTACCGGTAGTGGTCCGGCTTGTACGGGCCGTCCACCGGGACGCCCAGGTACGCGGCCTGGCTGGGGGTCAGCTTGGTCAGCTTGGCGCCCAGCGCAGCCAGGTGCAGCCGCGCCACCTTCTCGTCCAGGTGCTTCGGCAGCGTGTACACCCCGACCGGGTAGTCGGCGGCCCGCCCGAAGAGCTCTATTTGCGCGATCACCTGGTTGGTGAACGAGTTCGACATCACGAAACTTGGGTGCCCGGTGGCGTTGCCGAGGTTGAGCAGCCGGCCCTCGGACAGCACAATCACCGCGTGTCCGTCCGGGAACGTCCAGGTGTCGACCTGCGGCTTGATGTTCTCCCGGCGGATCCCGGAGATCCCCGCCAGGCCGGCCAAGTCGATCTCGTGGTCGAAGTGCCCGATGTTGCCGACGATCGCCTGGTGCTTCATCCGCGCCATGTGCTCGGCCGTGATGACGTCACGGCAGCCGGTCGCGGTGATGAAGAT
>DATAFN010000146.1:0-5368 GCA_036257435.1 Actinomycetes bacterium | reverse complement strand
CGTCCAGCCGGACATGCCCGGCCTCGACCAGCGCCGCCGCCTTCGTGCGCGAGTAGCCGAGCATCCGGGCCAGCGCGGCATCCAGGCGCTCACCCTCCAGCCCATCCGGCACCGGGAGCGAGCGATGCTCGGTCATGGCTGCCTGCGCTGCTTCGTAGCCGGCACGGTCAGTCAGCCAGCCGATCTGCGGGGGTGGCCGGGTCGGACGCGATGGCGGGGTCGGCAGCGGTGGCGGGGTCGGACGCGATGGCGGGGTCGGACGCGGTCGCCGGGTCGGACGCGGTAGCGGGGTCGGACGCGGTCGCCGGGTCGGCAGCGGTCGCCGGGACTGGCGCGGCCGGGTCGCCATGCGTGTCCGGGCCGGAAGCGGGATCTGGCTCCCCAGCGCGCGACTCATGCGCCGGTGCGGCCGGCCGACCCTCCAGCGGCACCCCGAGCAGCGACAGCAGCACCATCAGAACCCCCGCCGACACGATCGCGGAGTCGGCCACGTTGAAGATCGGCCAGTTCGGCAACTCGAGGAAGTCGACGACGTGCCCGCGGAAGATCCCGGGCGAGCGGAACACCCGGTCGGTGAGGTTGCCGAGCGCGCCGCCGAGCAGCATGCCGAGCGCGATCGCCCACGGCAGGCTGTACAGCCGGGACGCGGTTCGGATGATCACGGCCACCACGATGACCGCGATCAGCGTGAATAGGACGGTCATCCCGACGCCGATCGAGAACGCCGCGCCCGGATTCCGGGTGACCCGCAACGTCAGCAACCCGCCGACCAGCTCGACCGGCACACGGTCGGACAGCGTCGCGACTACGACGACCTTGCTGAGTACGTCGAGCAGGTAGATCGCCGCGGCCACGGCGGCGAGCACGCCGATCCGGCGTACCTGCCCCGTGGCCGGGCCAAGCCTGGTGGTGGCGTCGCTCAGCGACGCTCCTGGCGAACCTTGCATGACATGCATAGCGTCGCACGAGGGAACGCCTGCAGGCGCGCCTTGCCGATCGGGTTGCCGCACGACTCGCAGACTCCGTAGGTACCGCCGGCCAGCCGGGCCAATGCCCGCTCGTTCTGCAGCAGCATCTCCCGGTAGTTGTCGGCCAGCGACATCTCGTGCTCGCGCGCGAAGGTCTTGCTGCCCGCGTCGGCCTGGTCGTCGCCGGCGCCATCGCCAGAGTCCCGCAGCAGATCGGCGAGATCGAGCTCGGTCTCGGCGATCTCCGCCTTCAGTCGGCTCGCCTCTTCGTCCAGCTCGTGGCGCACGTCCGCCAACTCGGCCGCGGTCCACGGCGACTCGCCTTCGCGAACCGGGATCGCACCGAGTGTTACCCGACCGGTCGTGGCGGCCGCGGCCGGAGCCGATGCCCTCTTACCCACCGTCTTGGTCGCCGACTTGCGCGTGGCCGACTTGGTCGCCGGTCCCTTCGCGGCGGTCTTCTTCGCGACCGGCGCGGTCCGGGCTACCGCCCGGCTCGAGCTCGTCTTCGCAGCGGGGGAAGTGGAGCGCGATGCCGACGTGGTCTCGGCGGTGGTCTGCGGGGCGCTCTTGTTCACTGCGGTCTTCCTTCGCGTCGTGTCCTTCGTGGCGGCCGACCGCGCGGTGCGCGCGGCACTACTAGGGACGGTCCGAGGTGCTCGCTTCGTTCCCGTCGCCGTCGACTTACGCGTAGCGGTCGCCGCCTCCTTTGTATTCCTGGCGCTACCCGTTGCCGACGGGCGCCGGCTGGCGGTCTTCCTCGTCGTCTTGGTCGAAGCCCGGCCGCTGCCGCTAGACGAGCCGCGCGCCCGCGTGGAGGACGCCGCCGTCCCCCTATGACGAGCCGCTGCTCCCTGTGGCATGGCGTGGTCCCTTCACCCCGAGGCAAGATCCCCTGAACGGCGGTGGCCGAAGAAAATAGGGCTATCGATAGCCCTTCAACGCCCCGCGCCGTTTCGTTGTGCCCGGTTCGATACCCCTACCACTGGGGGCCCGAAACCCGGATCCCCCGATTTCCCCGGTGTCATCCCTAATGCCGATGTTCAGGGGCGCACTGGGGCACATCGGGCGGTCTGGGCGAGTTCTCGCCACCGACGATGTGGACGGCGACGCCGTGTGATCGCGGTAACAGCCGTGTGATCGCGGTAACAAAGGCGCGGAAATCCGGCGCTCGATCTTCCGTGATCACGGAGGTGCGCGGACTTGGTTGGTGATCACGGAAACGGCGGCACGGAAAACGCGCGCGGGGCGACCTAGAAAGGCGATCACGGAGAGGAGGCGCGGAGCGCGGCGAGGCGGGCGGTCAGCACCGCCGGATCACCGTCTATCTCGATGAGCTTGTTTCGGCTGGTAGCGCCGGAGACTAGCCGCACCTGCCGGGTCCGAACCCCGAACGCCACCGCGACCGCGGCCAGTGCCGCCTCGGTAGCCCGCCCGTCGACGGCGCGCGCCCGCACCGCCACCACCAGCGCTCCGTCTCCGTCACCGTAGGAACCGCCGACCGAGGTCCGCGACGCCCCCGGCCTGACCCGGATCCGCACCCGCACACCGGTCATTCTCGCGCCCCGGCGATGGAGCCGCCGGTAACTCACGCGACAGCGGTCAACGCAGCCCCGTACACTGGCTGGAACGTCGGCAAGGCGTCGATGGGGACAGGTACCCACGTCCGCAGCCTGCAGCGATCCGGGGACGGTGCGAGCCCGGAGGCGGGCGACGTGGCGAAGATCACCCCGGAGCCGCCGGAAGAACGGTTCGGGCCAGCAATGGACCGCACCCAGTAGAACCGGCCGCGGGCGGGCGAAAGAGCGGGCGCGCACGACACCGAGCGCGCCAAGGAGGGTGGTACCGCGGGGCCGTAGCGGCTTCGTCCCTCCGTCGTACGGATCCGGAACGGAGCCCCGACGGAGGTGGCCCAGATGTACCGCCAGGTACCCGCCCAGGTGGACCTGCCTGCACTTGAGCACGAGGTGCTCGCATTCTGGCGAGACCACGCCATCTTCGAGCGCTCGATGGAGCAGTCCGCCGGCCGCCCCAGCTGGGTGTTCTACGAGGGACCACCGACCGCGAACGGCATGCCAGGCACCCACCACGTCGAGGCTCGCGTGTTCAAGGACGTGTTCCCGCGCTACCGGACCATGAAGGGCTACTTCGTCCCGCGCAAGGCCGGCTGGGATTGCCACGGGCTACCGGTCGAGCTCGCGGTCGAGAAGGAACTCGGTTTCTCCGGCAAGGGCGACATCGAGGCGTACGGGGTTGCCGAGTTCAACGCGAAGTGCCGCGAATCGGTGCTCCGGCACGTGGACGCGTTCGAAGAGATGACCGAGCGCATGGGCTTCTGGGTTGACATGTCCGACGCCTACCGCACCATGGACACCTCCTACGTGGAGAGCGTCTGGTGGTCGCTGAAGGTCATCTTCGACAAGGGCCTGCTGGTCGAGGACCACCGGATCACCCCCTACTGCCCGCGCTGCGGTACCGGGCTCTCCGACCACGAGCTGGCCCAGGGCTACGAGACCGTGGTCGACCCGTCGGTGTACGTGCGGCTCCCACTCGTCTCCGGCCCCTATGCGGGCAAGGCGAGCCTGCTGGTCTGGACCACCACCCCGTGGACGCTGGTCTCCAATACCGCGGTCGCCGTGCACCCGGACGTCACCTACCAGGTCGCCACGGACGGCACCGAGACGGTCGTAGTGGCCGAGCCGCTGTTCGACGAGGTGCTCGGCGAGGGCTGGACCGAGGTGGACCGCCTGCTCGGCCGCGACCTCGAGCGCTGGCGGTATCAGCGCCCGTTCGAGCTCGTCGACATCCCGGACGCGCACATCGTCGTGCTCGGCGAGTACGTGACCACCGACGACGGCACCGGGCTGGTTCATCAGGCCCCAGCGTTCGGCGACGACGACCTGAAGGTGTGCCGCGCCTACGAGCTGCCGGTGGTCAACCCGGTGCGGCCGGACGGGAAGTTCGAGCCGGAGCTGGACCTGGTCGGCGGGCTCTTCTTCAAGAAGGCCGACGAGGCGCTGGTGCGCGACCTCGAGCAGCGCGGGCTGATGTTCCGCCACCTCGAGTACGAGCACGCGTACCCGCACTGCTGGCGCTGCCACACCCCGCTGCTCTACTACGCGGTGCCGTCCTGGTACATCCGCACCACTGCGGTCAAGGACGCGCTGCTGGCGGAGAACGAGCGCACCAACTGGTACCCCGAGACGATCAAGTGGGGCCGATACGGCGACTGGCTGCACAACAACGTGGACTGGGCGCTGTCCCGGACCCGGTACTGGGGCACCCCGCTGCCGATCTGGCGCTGCCCGGACGGTCATCTGACCTGCGTCGGCTCATTGGCAGAGCTGTCCGAGCTGACCGGGACCGACCAGAGCGCGCTCGACCCGCACCGGCCGTATGTAGACGCGGTCACGTTCCCGTGCCCGAAGTGCGCCGAAACCGCGACCCGGGTGCCCGAGGTGATCGACGCCTGGTACGACTCGGGTGCGATGCCATTCGCCCAGTTCGGCTACCCGTACCTAGGGACCGAGGAGTTTGCGAAGCAGTACCCGGCGCAGTTCATCTGCGAGGCGCTGGACCAGACCAGGGGCTGGTTCTACACGCTGATGGCGGTCGGCACGCTGGTGTTCGAGCGGAGCTCGTATGAGAGCGTGCTGTGCCTGGGCATCATCCTGGCCGAGGACGGCCGGCGGATGAGCAAACACCTGGGCAACATCCTCGAGCCGATCCCGCTGATGGAACAGCACGGCGCCGACGCCCTGCGCTGGTTCATGCTGGCCAGCGGCTCCCCGTGGCAGGCGCGCCGGGTCGGGCACGCCGCCCTGCAGGAGATCGTGCGCAAGACTCTGCTCACGTATTGGAACACGGTCGCGTTCCATGCGCTCTACGCCCGCGCGGCGGGCTGGACCCCGAGCGACGAAGTGCCGCCGGTGGCGCAGCGGCCGCTGCTCGACCGGTGGCTGCTGTCCGAACTCAACCAGCTGGTCACCGTCGTGGACAAGGCACTGGAGTCTTACGACCCGACGCTGGCGGGGCGGCTGCTCACCCAGTTCGTGGACGATCTGTCCAACTGGTACGTACGCCGGTCGCGGCGGCGGTTCTGGTCCGGCGACCCGGCCGCGTTGGCCACGCTGCACACCAGCCTGGAGACGCTGACCAGGTTGCTCGCGCCGATGGTGCCGTTCATAACCGAGCGGGTCTGGCAGGACCTGGTCCGCCCGGTTTCCGCGGACGCGCCGGAGTCGGTGCACCTGACCAGCTGGCCAGACGTGGATCAGGCACTCGCCGACCCGGCGCTGTCCGAGCAGATGGCGCTGGTCCGCCGGCTGGTCGAGCTGGGCCGCGCGGCCCGGGCTGCCTCGGCGGTCCGGATCAGGCAGCCACTCGGCCGGGCGCTGGTG
>DATAFN010000108.1:0-3229 GCA_036257435.1 Actinomycetes bacterium | reverse complement strand
CGAGCGTCCGGGACTGATCAAGGAAGTGGCGACCCGGCCCATCCTGCCGATCATCATGACCAACCTGGCCCGGATGGACACCGCCGGCGAGGTGCTCTACGGCCAGCCGCGAGCGCGGTCGCCGCGGGTCGAGTTCGACGGCCGCACCGCCATCGTCCGGGACTGCCAGGACACCAGCGACTCCGGTCGTAAGAAGGAGAGCACCGGCCAGATCCTGTCCAAGGGGGTGAGCCGGGCCGCGGTCACCGTGACGCTCAAGCGCGGTGATGACGGTGTGTGGCGCGCGTCCAAGGTCGACTATCCGGCCGGCAAGCGATGCTGACCACGCCGTCCCGGCGGTTCATCGCGGTCGCCCTCGCGGCCGCGATGTCCTGCGCGCTGCTGATGGTCGGCATCACGACCGATGTCGGGCCCTACTCGGCCCGGCCGGCGGGCGCGGACGTCTGCGACGAGATCATCATCGTCGAGCCGGACGGGCAGGGCATCTACTCGGAAGCCGGCGAGATCCAGTGCGGCCCTGGCTCGAGCCAGCCCGGGGGCGGCGGGCCTGGCTCGACCTGCTCGTACTCGATCGTTTCGACGGTTCCCACCTGGTTGACCGAGCTCGGCGGCAGCTTGCCCGGCGATCCGCTGCCGTGGCTGGACGTCTACGTTTGGTACGAGCAGATCTGCCCGGACCATAGCCGTGCCCTCATCGCGGTTCCGATCGGTAACGCCATTGTCGGCGGGGTGGTGGTCAGCGCGTTCCAGCTGGCCATCTGGGCGCGCGACCGGCTGGCGTTGCCGGACCCGGCGGTCGGCTTCAACCCAGACGTCAACAGCCCGGTCGGCGACGCCACGCTGGTCAACCTGCCGACCTGGTGGTGGGTGCGGAACTGGTCGGCCCGGTACAGCCGGGCCGAGGCCGGCGGGGTCTGGGCCGAGGTGACCGCGAAGCCGGTGACCTCGCAGTGGCGCGGCGGCGACGGCGGTAGCCCGAGCCTCTGCTCCGGATCGGGAATCGAGTGGCGGCGCGGGCTGTCCGAGTCTGACGCGCGCGCCTGCACGTACACCTACGAACGTTCCAGCGCCGGCCAGCCGAGCAACCGGTTCCGAGCCACCGTGTCGGTCATCTGGGAGATCTCCTGGGTCGGCTCGGGCGGCGCCGGCGGAACGCTGCCGAACATGACCACCTCGTCGATCGTGCCGATCGGAGTCATCGAGCGGCAGGCGATCGTCACCGGAGGCCGTGGATGAGCTCGTCCCCCGACCGAGCCAACCCCCAGTGAGGACGATGTGAGCACCACGATCGGACCATCCAGGACCATCGGCGAGCCCCCGCGCGCCGCTGGCGGGGCCGGCGGGTATGGGTCCCCCACTACTCGACCCACGCCGGCCGGAGCCCGAATGCATGACCGGCTGCCGCCGCGCCCCCGGCGGTGGCAGCCGGCCCGTGCGGCGGCCGGGGTGCTGCTCATGCTCGCGTGCGCCGCGGTAGCCGGCGCTCTCGTGCTGCGGGCCAACGACACGGTCGAGGTGCTGACCGTGGTACGCGATATCCCGGCCGGTGCGGTCATCGCCGAGGACGACCTGGCCGTCGCCGATCTCGGCGGCTCCGGCGTGGCCGCGATTCCCGCGTCCGCCGCATCTCAGGTAGTCGGCCAGACCGCAACCAGGAACATCTCCCGGGGCACGCTGCTGTCCGCGCCCATGTTCACCCGCGACCCGGTGCCCGCGGCGGGCGAGCTGGCGGTCGGCCTGTCGCTGAAGTCCGGCGCGATGCCGGTGGATGAGCTGACGGCGGGGAGTACGGTGCGGGTCTTCCGGGTGCCGGCCGACGGTGGGAACGAGGACACCGTCACCGAGGCGCGGCAGGATCCGGTCCTCGTCGAGCAGGCGCAGGTGCTCAGCGTTCAGCCGGACGAGACCAGCGGCCAGTGGCTGGTCACGCTCGTGGTCGACGCGGACTCGGCCGCCGGGCTCGCCCAGGGCGCCGCCACCAACACGATCAGCCTGGCAATCCTGCCGGTCGGATCATGAGTAGCCGGCCGAGCCCGGCGCGGTGCTCAGACCCGTGCGGGGGCTCCGCATGAGCCTGATCGCGCTGACCGCCGCCAAGGGCGCTCCCGGAGTCACGACGACCGCGATCGCGCTGGCCGGGGTATGGCCGCGCGCCGGCTCCGGCAACTGGCCCGTGCTGCTGGCCGAATGCGACCCGTCCGGCGGCGACGTCGCGCTCCGGCTGCGCGGGCCCGGCCAGCGAGTGCTGGCCCAGGACCGGGGCATGATCTCGCTGGCGGCGGCGATCCGGCAGGCGGACTTCGCCGAGCCGATGCTGTGGGATCACGTACAGACGCTGGACGGCGGGCTGCCGGTTCTGATCAGTCCGAGCGCCCCGCGGCTCGCCTCGGCCATGGAGGTGACCTGGCCGCTGGTGGCCGGGGCGCTGGCCGGCCTGCGCTCCACCGATGTCATCGCCGACTGTGGCCGGCTGCACGACAGCGGCGGCGGTCGCGAGGTGCTGGCCCGCGCTGAGCTCGTGGTCATGCTGGTCACTCCGAGCGTGCCCGCGGTGGCGCACCTGCGGTACGGCATCGAAGCGCTCACCCATGGCGATGCGAGCGCGGCCAGGCCGGACCGGATCGGCGTGGTCGTGGTGGTCGACCAGCGCCGTCGCAAGTCCGTGTTGCGGGACATCGCCGCGTTCCTGGCCAGGGACGGCCTGCCGGCCACGGTGCTGGGCGCGATCGCGCTCGACCCGGTCGGCGCGGCGGGGCTGAGCGGGCACTGGGGTTCCCGAGTGGACCGGACCGAGCTGGTCAGCTCCACCCGGGCGGTGGCCAGCACGCTGGTCGGCGTGCTGGGGGACCAGGCGGCACGGGCCGCGCGGACCTTTCCCGACCGGGAACGCGAACCGGCACGGGCCGCCGGGCCAGTGCCTGCGGCGCGGGTGCGGAACGGATAGCCGGCTGTGGACTACTCGTTGGTACAGACGCTGCGCAGCGAGGTTGCCGGGCAGCTGCGCGCGGAACGGCGCCGCCACGCCGAACGGGGACTCGAGCTCAGCGTGGCCGACGAGCGCGCGCTCGGCCGCAGCCTGATCTCCCGGGCGCTGCAGGCGCACCGGCAGAACGAGCTCATTCGCGGGATCCAGTTGCCGGGTCCGGAGGAGGACACCGAGATCGGCGCCGCGGTGCACGCCGCCCTGTTCGGGCTTGGCCGGCTGGAGCCACTGATCAACGATCCGGAT
>DATAFN010000086.1:0-2224 GCA_036257435.1 Actinomycetes bacterium | reverse complement strand
GATGATGACCCGAACCGGGCGGGATGCCTGAGCTGGCTCCGCGCCCGCCGGTCTGGCAGCCTCGACCCCCGTGACGCCGACGATCGACCAGTGCCGACGCGCGGCCAGCGCCGCGCCGGCGGACCGGGCAATGCGGCTGATCGCGGACGGCGTCCTGGACCGGGACGGACCGACCGGGCTGGCCCGGCGGGTCGGCTGCCCGGCCGACCAGTTGGATCCGCTGCTGCGCGCCGAGTTCGGCGCCGGCGCGGCCAAGCTGGCCGATGCGCACCGAACCGAGCTCGAGCACCTGGCCCGGCCCGGCGGCGCCGACCCGGATGTGATCACGGTCGAACTGCCGTACCGACCGCCGTACGACGCGGCCGCGATGTGGCGCTTCCTCGCCGCCCGCGCGATAGCGGGACTCGAGGAGCTGGCCGGGCCGGTGTACCGGCGTGCCCTGCGCCTACCGCGCGGCCCCGGCGTCGCCGAGCTCACGCCCGCGAACGGCCACGTCGTCGGCGCGTTCCGGCTGGCCGATCGGCGCGACCTGGCGCCGGCCGTGGCTCGCAGCCGGCGGCTGCTGCACCTGGATGCCGATCCCGATCGGGTCACCGAGACGCTCGGCGCCGACCCGCTGCTCGGCCCGCTGGTGCGGGCCCGGCCGGGCCTGCGGGTGCCCGGTAGTGCCGACCCGTACGAGATCGCGGTCCGGGCGATCATCGGCCAGCAGGTCTCGGTCAGCGCGGCCCGCACGGTAGCCGGTCGCATGGTCGGCGCGTACGGCACTCCGCTGCCGGTGCCGGTCGGCGGCATCACCCACACGTTTCCGACTCCGCAGACGCTCGCCGAGGTCCCGCAGCTGCCGATGCCGCGGTCTCGGGTCCGCACGATCACAGCGCTCGCCACGGCGGTAGCCGACGCCACCATCGATCTGGAGTTCGGCGCCGACTGGACCGCAGCGGTGCCGGCCTTGCTGGCGTTTCCCGGGATCGGGTCGTGGACGGCCGAATATGTGGCGCTGCGCGGGCTTGGCGACCCGGACGCGTTCCCCGGCACCGACCTCGGGATCAGGTACGCGCTGGTCGATCTCGGTGTGCCCGATCACGGCCGGACGATCAGCGACCTGGCCGACCGGTGGCGCCCGCTGCGCAGCTACGCCGCCCAGTACCTGTGGACCCATCTCGGCGACCGCGGCGGATAAAGGTGCAACCTAGCGGTTGCATACTTCGGCCGAAATGTGCAGCGCTGAAGTTGCACATAGAGGACCGAGAGGACGGACAGATGGCTACCAACCAGATCGAGCAGCAGACGTTCATCGCCGCCCCGACCGAGCGGGTCTGGGCCGTGCTGACCGAGCCCGTGCATATCGCCGGGTGGTTCGGCGACACTGCCGAGATCGAGCTCAAACAAGGCGGCCGGGTGGTGTTCGGCTGGACCGAGCACGGCGAGGTGCACGCGGTGATCGAGAAGCTGGAACCGCCGCGGCTATTCGCCTTCCGCTGGGGCACCGAGTTCGGCGTGCCGCCGGCGCCCGGGAAGTCCACGCTCGTCGAGTTCACGCTGACTCCGGACGGAGACGGCACCCTGCTGCACGTAGTGGAGAGCGGTTTCGACGAGCTCGCGGTCCCAGCCGAGGACCAGCGGCGCCGGTACCAGGAGAACACCGAGGGCTGGAGCCAGGAGCTCGGCGAGCTGAAAACCTACGCCGAGAAGCTGGGCAGCTGACCGCGGCGGGAGCCGAACGTCATGACCCAGTCAACCGACGAGGTGGATGCAGTCCTTGCCGCGCTCGCCGATCCGATGCGGCGACGGCTGCTCGGCTTGCTCGCCGAGCGTGGCGAGGCCACCGCGACCACGCTGGCCATCGTGCTGCCGGTTACCCGGCAGGCGGTGGTCAAGCATCTCGGGGTGTTGGACCGGGCCGGGCTGGTGCACAGCCGCAAGACCGGCCGGGAGGTGCGCTATCTGGTCCGGCCGGACGCTCTCGACCTCACCGCCCGGTGGATGGACCGGGTGGCAGCGGACTGGTCGCGCCGGCTGGCGACGATCAAGCGGATCGCGGAGGCCGACCCGCACGGCTGATCCCAAGCGAGCGGGTGAATGCCTAGGCTGCAACCCGTGCGGGAGTTCGTCGACGTCATCTGGCTGGTCACGATCGTGGTCGCGGTGACGGCGGTGGCTCGGCGGTGGTCGCTAGTCACCCCGATCCTGCTCGTGGTGGTAGGCCTCGCCCTGTCGTTCG
>DATAFN010000081.1:0-6502 GCA_036257435.1 Actinomycetes bacterium | reverse complement strand
CGCTGCAGCGTGGCATGCGGGTGGTCGTACAAGGGCGCCTCAAGCAGCGCTCGTACGAGACCAAGGAAGGCGAGAAACGGACCGTCTACGAGGTCGAGGTCGACGAGGTTGGGCCCAGTCTGCGCAACGCCACGGCCAAGGTCAGCAAGACCACTCGGTCGGGCGGCGGCAGCGGGGGCAGCTTCGGCGGTTCGACCGGTGGCGACGACCCATGGGCGTCCGCCGCGCCGAGCGGCGGCGACTCCTGGGGCGCCCCCGGCCCGGCCTCCTCCGACGAGCCGCCGTTCTAGATCTCTATCTCGATTTGTTCTGGGAGAACGTTTACCGATGGCAAAGCCTCCGACCCGCAAGCCGAAGAAGAAGGTTTGCGTCTTCTGTAAAGAAAAGATCACGTACGTCGACTACAAGGACACCGGTCTGCTGCGGAAGTTCATCTCCGACCGCGGCAAGATCCGGGCTCGCCGGGTGACGGGCAACTGCACCCAGCACCAGCGCGACATCGCGGTTGCGATCAAGAACAGCCGCGAGATGGCGCTGCTGCCGTACACGAGCACCGCGCGCTGAGGAGGGGGTAGATCATGAAGCTCATCCTCACCCAGGAGGTGACCGGTCTCGGCTCGCCCGGTGACGTCGTCGAGGTCAAGGACGGCTACGGGCGCAACTACCTGGTCCCGCGCGGCCTGGCGATCCGCTGGACCAAGGGCGGCGAGAAGCAGGTCAGCTCCATCAAACGGGCGCGCGAGGTGCGCGAGGTGCGCGACCTGGATCACGCCCAGGAGGTGAAGGCGAAGCTGGAGGCGCTGCGAGTCAAGCTGCCGGCACGGGCGGGAGAGGCCGGCCGGCTGTTCGGCTCGATCACCGTGGCCGACGTGGTCGGCGCGGTCCGGTCCGCCGGCGGCCCGCTCATCGACAAGCGCCGGCTCGAGCTCGGCACGCCGATCAAGACCCTGGGCACCCACCTGGTCAGCGTGAAGCTGCACCCTGAGGTGTCCGCGAACGTGTCGGTGGAGATCGTCCCCGCCTAGCCCGGCTCCTCCGCGGCGTGCTCCTTCGCCAAGATCGCCGTTTTCATGATCGCTCTGTGTGCCGACCAGGCGCATACGGTGGAAGAAATCATGGAAACGGCGATCTTGGTGTGCTCGACGGCGGGTTAGCGGACGGCGCCGATGACCATCCAGCGCGAGCCGATCGCCCGGGCGGTCAGGAAGCTGAATCGGGCCAGCATGAACAGTCCGATCGCCCACCACAACCCGGTCAGCCCGAGGTCCCAGGCGAGCACGGCGCCGGCCGCCGGCAGGAACGCGAGCATCGCGCCAACTCCGGCCAGCGCCAGGTAGCGTGCGTCGCCGGCGCCGATGAGTACGCCGTCCAGCACGAACACCACGCCGGCGATCGGCTGGAACACCGCGATCAGCGGGAGCACCGTGGCAACCGCGGCGCCCAGCTCTTGATCAGGACTGAACAGCGGCAGGTAGAGCGGGCTGGCGAGTAGCGCGCCGAGCCCGGTCAGCACCCCGGCCGCCACGCCCCACTCCACCATCCGCCGGCTCGCCGCCCGGGTCCCGGCGAGGTCGCCGGCGCCGAGGTAGCGCCCCACGATCGCCTGGCCGGCGATCGCGATGGCGTCCAGTGCGTACGCGAGCAGGATCCAGATCCCGAAGGCGATCTGGTACGCGGCCACCGAGACCGTACCGATCCGCGCGGCCACCGCGGCTGCACTGACCAGCACGGCCTGCAACGTCAGGGTTCGGATGATGAGCGGTACGCCGGCCCGCGAGCTGGCCACCACCCCGGACCAGTGCGGCCGGACCGAGCTGCGGTGCCGCCGGGCCGCGCGCCGGATCACCAGGCAAAGCACCGTCGCCGCACTGACCTGGGTAACTACGGTGCCCAGCGCGGAACCGGCGATGCCGAGACCCAACCCGTACACGAAGGTCAGGTTGAGTACGACGTTGACAACGCCGGCAGTGACGCTGACCAGCAGGGGTGTCCGGGTGTCCTGCAGCCCGCGCAGCACTCCGGTCGCGGCCAGCACGATCAGCATCGCCGGCACCCCGAACAGTGACAGCCGCAGGTAGGTAGTGGCGTAGCCGGCCACCGCCGGGGTCGTGTCGAACAGCCCAATGACCCAGTCCGCGGCCACCTGTCCGATCCCGATCACTGCCAGCCCGATCAGCAGCGCCAGCCACATGCCGTCCACGCCCTGACGGATCGCGCCAGCCGTGTCGCCCGCGCCGATCCGCCGGGCCACCGCGGCCGTGGTGCCGTACGCGAGGAAAATGCACAGCGATACCGACAGCGTGAGCAGGGTGGCGGCAACGCCGAGGCCGGCCAGCTGTTCGGTCCCCAGGTGCCCGATGATGGCGGAATCGGTCAGCAGGAACAGCGGCTCGGCTATCAGCGCGGCGAATGCCGGCAGCGCCAGCCGGATGATTTCGCGGTCGTGCCGGTGCTGCAGTGCCGGCAGCCACCGGAACCGCTGCGGCCGGCGGTCTTGCTGGATTGGTTGGCCGTCCTGTCTGCTTAGCCGGTCGTCTTGCCCGATTGGTGGTAATTGCGGGGGCGGCCGGCGGGCTGGGGATGGTCCGGACGGCATGAGTTTGGAACTTAGCCGGTCTGGCGGAAATTTCTGTCCACAGGCTGTGCGGCGAGGGCCCGAAGGCTGGCGAGCGCGCTTCCGTGATCTCGCGCTGATATCCACAGAGCGGTCCCCAGGCCCCCCACAACCCGTCCGTGGACCCGACCGGGTCGTCCACACCGGTTCCCACAGCGACTGTGGATAGCGATCTTTCCCTTGGGCCGACCGCTCGCGTACGTTCTCCGGCGAGGCGTGGGCGCGAACTGTCGGTGGCATCCGGTAGCACTGGTCGTGCACGCTCCAATGTCCGGCAGTCGCGGGGGAGGTGTGACCGAGTGAGCGTCGCCGAACTGTCCGCCGCACCACCCGACTTCGAGCGCACTCCGCCGCACGACGTGACCGCTGAGCAGTGCGCACTCGGCGGCATGCTGCTGTCCAAGGACGCGATCGCCGACGTGGTGGAGGTGCTGCGGCCGAACGACTTCTACCGGCCTGCCCACCAGATCGTCTACGACGTGATCATCGACCTCTACGGTCGGGGCGAGCCGGCCGATGCGGTGACCGTGGCCGCCGAGCTCACCCGCCGCGGCGAGACGGGCAAGATGGGCGGTGCGCCCTACCTGCACACGCTGATCTCGTCGGTCCCGACCGCTGCGAACGCGGGCTACTACGCCAAGATCGTCGCAGAGCGAGCGATCCTGCGCCGGCTGGTCGAGGCCGGCACCCGGATCGTCCAGCTCGCCTACGGCGCGGGCGGCGAGGTCGACGACATCGTCGACACCGCGCAGGCCGAGGTCTACGCGGTGACCGAGCGGCGGTCCAGCGAGGACTACCTGCCGCTTTCCGAGGTGATGGAGGGCGCGCTCGACGAGATCGAAGCGATCAACTCGCGGGGCGGCCAGCTGACCGGCGTGCCCACCGGATTCGCCGATCTCGACCACCTCACCAACGGCCTGCATCCCGGCCAGCTGATTGTGCTCGCGGCTAGACCTGCCATCGGAAAGTCAACGCTGGCCCTGGATATCGCCCGATCTGCGACGATAAAGAATGGCTTGACCAGCTGCATCTTCTCGCTCGAGATGAGCCGCAACGAGATCGTCATGCGACTGCTCGCCGCCGAGTCCCGAGTCGCCCTGCACACGATGCGGTCCGGCACCATGACCAACGACGACTGGAATCGGCTGGCCCGCCGGATGGGCGAAGTTTCCAGCGCGCCGCTGTTCATCGATGACTCGCCGAACATGTCGATGATGGAGATCCGGGCGAAGTGCCGGCGGCTACGCCAGCGGCACGATTTGCGGCTCGTGATCGTCGACTACCTGCAGCTGATGTCCAGCCCCCGCCGCGTGGAGAACCGCCAGCAGGAGGTCTCCGAGTTCTCCCGGCAGCTCAAGCTGTTGGCCAAGGAGCTGGACGTTCCGATCGTCGCGGTGGCACAGCTCAACCGCGGTCCGGAGCAGCGGGCCGACAAGCGACCGCAGCTGGCCGATCTGCGCGAAAGTGGCGCGATCGAGCAGGACAGCGACATGGTCGTGCTGCTGCATCGGGAGGATGCGTACGAGCGGGAGTCGCCGCGGGCAGGCGAGGCCGATCTCATCGTCGCCAAGCACCGCAATGGCCCGACCGCGACCGTGACGGTTGCGTTCCAGGGCCACTACAGCCGGTTCGTCGACATGGCCGCCGGCGGGTAGGCGCAGCGCTTAGCCTTCGGTGCCGAGACTGCTCAGCTCCTCGAACAGCGTGAGTTGGAGCCCGCCCGGCGCGTCCAGCCGTGAGTTGAGCGAATCCCACGGCGTCCGGGTCGGCGGCGCGATGACGTTGGCGCCGGCCTCGGCCAGCTTCGCGGTCATGGCGGTCGAGTCGCCCACCTCGAAGGCGACCCGGATCGGCCCGGCGACCCGGCGGCCGACCTCGACCTGGTCGATGTACGCGGCATAGGTCGGGTCGGAGAGCTCCAGGGTGGCCCGGCCGGCCGCCAGGATGGTCACCCGGCCGCCGTCCGCGGTGTAGGTGCCGACCTCGGTGAGCCCGAGCACATCCCGGTAGAACCGCAGCGCTTCGTCGTAATCGGGCACGGTTACCGCCAACCGCAGCTCCCGTACCGAGCTCTCTGCTGGCATCGCTCACCTCCGTACGGCCGCGGCCTCCCGCACCACCGCGGACTCCGACCGACCGCAACCGTGTGCGCGATGCTACGAGACGGACCGATGCGACAGACTGCGTAGTCATGGCAGCGCGGCAATCCACCACCCGGATCGAGGTGCGCCCGGCCTGCTCGGACGGATGGACAGACGTAGCGCGCGCGCTCGGACCGCGCGGAGCGTACGGGGGCTGCTGGTGCATGTTCTTCCGCCTGACCGGCCGTGAGTTCGAGGCATGCGCCGGCGCACCCAACCGGGAGTCGTTGCGGGCCCTGGTCGAGGGCGGCGAGCGGCCACCGGGACTATTGGCCTACCTGAACGGCGAGCCGGTCGGCTGGTGCGCGATCGCGCCGCGGCCCGACTACCCCCGGATCCTGCGCTCGCCGATCAACAAGCCGGCCCCAGACGACGATCCGGCCGATCCGACCGTCTGGTCGGTGACCTGCTTCTACGTCCAGCGCGCGCATCGTGGCACTGGCGTGGCCAGGTCACTGCTCGCCGCCGCGGTGGACTTCGCGGCCGGGCAGGGTGCCCGGATCATCGAGGGCTACCCCAACGACGCGACTGGCGAGGCCCATCCGCTGTCGGTCTACATGGGAACGCCGGATCTGTTCCGCGCTGCCGGCTTCACCGAGTACCTGCGGCGAGCCGATCGCCGCTCGATCATGCGCCGCGAGGTGGATCAACCCGGCCGTCCGTGATGGCAGGTGGACCGGGGCCGATTACCGTATTGCCGTGACAAACCACGCGGATGACGGCGACCCCGCGGCCGAATCGATCGTCACCACCCCGGCCGATCTCCACGTCACCGCATCGCCGATCGGTCCGTACACGACCGCCTGGCAACTGGCCCAGGCTAGACCCTGGCTGGCGACCGTCGCCCTGCTGTTCGCCACCGCCCTCGGGCTGACCCGCGGTCTGACCGCCCCGCCGCAGGTCATGCTGGCGATCTTCGGTTGGGTCATGTGCGCCTGGCTGGCGCTGCGGCCAATGGAGCGGCGCCCGGCTCCGCAGCGGCTGAGTGTGGCGGGCACGCTGCCCTGGGTTGTGGTGATCCTGGCATTCGCCGGGCTGGAGCTCTACAGCTTCTTCCGTGGCTCGACGTACGAGCACCCGACACTGAGCGACATCACCGATCCTGCGTTCGACACGTTCGGGGTTCGGGTCGCGTTCGTGGCGGGCTGGCTTGGCGCCGGCTGGCATTTGGTGCGCCGATGAGTACGCACCATCTCACCGTCGCCGGCTTCGCCGCGATCCTGGCTGCACTCGTGGTCGTCGACGCCCTGGGTCGGCTGCCCAACTCCCGCATCCCGACGTTGTCCGACCTGCTGGCTTACGTGATGCGGACCTGGCCGGGCCGGGTTGGCGTGCTGTTCTTCTGGTGGTGGTTCGGCTGGCACTTCATCGCCCGCTGAGCCGCTGAACTCGCTGCGCCCGGCGGATCCCGATGCGCCCGAGTCCGGGCCGGGTCCGCGCGGTTCGGCTGACCGCAGTCGGCTACTTGTTGTCGGGTATCACCATGTTCATCGCGAAGCTGACCAGCGAAATGATCAATGACGCGAGCAGCGCCGGCCAGAAACCCTCGACCGAGAAGGCCAGTCCGAGCCAGGACGAAATCGCGCCGGTGAGCCACAGCAGTAGCGCGTTGATGACGAAGATCAGCAGGCCAAGCGTCAGCACGATGAACGGCAGCGAGATCAACTGCACGATCGGCTTGATAAACGTGTTGATCAAGCCGAAGATGGCCGCCACGACGAGCAGGGTGAACACCTGGTTCGCGGTG
>DATAFN010000070.1:0-3655 GCA_036257435.1 Actinomycetes bacterium | reverse complement strand
GACCGCCACCGTGGCCGACGGACCCGGCCCGGCTTGGCGAACCGCTACCCGGACGCCCTGACCATCCAGCTGCCGATCCGCTCGATCAGGCCCGCCTCGGCGGCCCCCTCGGCATGGCCGAAGCCGGTTTCGATCCAGAGTTCCTTCGGCTCCCTGGCGGCGGCGTAGATGTCCTGCGCGTGGTCGATCGGAAAGAACGGATCACGGTCGCCGTGTACGACCAGCAGCGGGGTTGGCGCGATCTTGGCTGCCGCCTCGGTCGGCGACACCGGGATCGGATCCCACCGGCGGGACGAGATCCGGGTCCGCAGCACCATCCGAGCGACCGCTCGGCCAAGCCGCTGCTCGACGACGAAGTGCGCTCGGCGCATCGGCCAGGTGTCGCGGTAGAACCACCGGCCCGGACCGCTCACCGACACCGTGGCATCGACCCCGCGGTGCAGCGCGGCGTGCCGCAGCACGACTGCCCCACCCATCGAGAAGCCGACGGTGGCGACCCGGTCCCAGCCATCGTCACGGGCTTGCCGGACTACCGCGTCGAGATCGAGAACCTCCAGGTCGCCGACCGTGGACCGACCGGCCGACCGACCATGGCCGCGAAAGTCGAACGCGTAAACCTCCCCGTGCCGGCGGAAGACCTCGCCGGTGCGGATCATGGCCGGCCGCCGCCACGACCCGGCAAAGCCGTGCGCCATCACGATGGCGATCGGCCCGCTCCGGCGTGGCTCGGAACCGTTTTGCGGCCACCGGCAGCCGTCCAGACCGATCCCGTCCATCGTGGTTATCCGCAGCCGCTGCGCCATCACTGCATGGTAGGTGCGCGCCGATCCGCGCTTCCGGCTACCAACTCGCCGCTCCGTGCCGCTGGTTCCCGCTCCGTGCCGCTGGTTCCCGCTCCGGGTTGCCGCCACTTCGACCGCGGGCCTGCGCTTACAGGTAGAGGCCGGTGCCGGCGTCGTCGATCCGCTCGGACGCCACCGCATGCACATCGCGCTCCCTGAGCAGGATGTACTCCACCCCGCGCACCTCGACCTCAGCGCGATCTTCCGGATCGAACAGCACCCGATCGCCCGGCTCGACGGTTCGCACGTTCTGCCCGACCGCGACGACCTCCGCCCAGACCAGGCGGCGACCCATCGCCGCGGTTGCGGGGATGACGATGCCTGCCGATGACCGGCGCTCGCCCACCTCGCCGTCGACATGCACCAGCATCCGATCGTGCAACATCCGGATGGGCAGCTTCTCGTCGATCTGCGGTGGACCGGTCACGGACGGCTTCGGAGAACTGCTCACAACCTAGGAACGTACCGCGTGCTCGGCCCACTCAGACATGTGGTCAGGGACACCGGTCGAGAACGCGATCAAGGTACGCCCGCACCCGATCCCCGATGCTGAGCTCGAACTGGATGAACCGGCCGCCAAAGTCCTCGCCGTGCAGCGCGAGCGACGTGATCTGATCGGCCGGCTGGCACACCGAGGCGACCACGGCCTCCGCGTCGGTGCTCTCGTGTGCGGGTACGGCGGTGGCGATCTGGCTGACACCGTGCTCGTTGACGATCAGATCCGTTACCAAGACTGGGAGCGGGCCGTCGTTCCGGATGGTCACCGGGATCCGCAGCTGCCCCGCTCCCCTCCCCGGCGGGCCGGCCAGCATCGCATCCGCGTCGATCTCGGCGGTGACCAGCTGGGCGCCGCCGAAGCAGGCAAGATCGTTCACCCGCTCGAGCATGCCGTCCGGATCCTCGACGTCGAGGGCCACGGTGCGGGCTGCTCCAGCGATGTCGAAAACGGTGCCATCCAGCCGTGCGTTCGCAGTCGTGACGCAGTACGGATCGCCCACCCCGAACTTGATCCTTGCTCGATCGCCCTGGCCGAGTTCGCGGTTGACCTCCCGGACGTCGCCCGGCGGCATTCCATCGCCGTGCATCTGCAGCCTGGTCGCGGCGATCGAGCGGTTGCCAATATTGGTCAGCTCCACCTCGACCAGGCGTGGAGTAGTGGACGTGGGATCCCAGTCGAGCCCCCGGACCACCGCGGTCAGTGGTCCGGCCGACGCATCCGGCACCTCCCGGTTTCTCGTGATCACCTCCCGGCCGATCACCACGATCAGGATCGCGAGCAGCACGAGAACGAGCCGGTTACGCACCAGCCATCGAGCCGGGTGGCGACGCTTCGGCGGCATCGCATCCGGCATGGGATCGAGGACCTCGTAGTGCCCATCCGTCACGTGGCTCACCTGTCTGGGACGCCCGTACGCCCAAATGATCCGCCTCGTGGACCGGCGGCGCCAGCCTGTTGCCGACCGCGGCCATCCGGCCGCAGTAGGTGGCTGTCCGCCCGACACCGATCCGCGGAAGATCGTCGGTCGCATGCGGTTTACTGGTCGCCGCACCATAGCCATCGCGGCCACTGAGGAGTCACGAATGACCACATCCGGACGGCTCGAGCCCGGAGTGCTTGCACCCGAGTTCACCCTGGTCGATGCCGACGGGATCGAGCGATCGCTATCGGACTACCGCGGCTCGCGCGTGATCGTGTACTTCTACCCTGCGGCCATGACTCCCGGCTGCACCAAAGAGGCGTGCGACTTCCGGGACAACCTCGCTTCGCTTGACGCAGCCGGGCTCGCCGTGATCGGCATCTCGCCCGATCCGCCCGCCAAGCTCGCGAAGTTCCGCGACAAGGAAGGGCTGACATTTCCGCTGCTGTCCGACCCGGACCGGAAAGTGCTGACTGTGTATGGGGCCTACGGAGAGAAGCAGCTGTACGGCCGGACCGTGACCGGCGTGATCCGTTCCACGTTCGTGATCGACGCAGACGGCCGGATCGAGCAGGCGCAGTACAACGTCAAGGCGACCGGTCACGTCGCGAAGCTGCGCCGAGATCTCGGGCTGTAGCGCCATATTCGTGGCGCGCCGGTCCTGGCAGGCGGTGGACCGGGCGCGGCATCTACCATGGGTACGCCTGGCGAGAGTGGCGGAATTGGCAGACGCGTCGGACTTAGGATCCGGTGCCCATTGGGCGTGGGGGTTCAAGTCCCCCCTCTCGCACTCTGTTCGGACGCTGGCCAGGCGTCCCAAGAGCGGCCCCGGTCCGCGGTCAGCCCAGCAGCTTCGCCACGATCGGCGCCAGCGCTCGGACCGCCCGGCCGCGGTGGCTGATCCGGTCCTTGTCGGCCGGGTCGAGCTCGGCCGTGGTACGGGTCTCACCATCCGGCACGAAGATCGGATCGTAACCGAACCCGCCGCGACCGCGCGGCTGCCGAATCACATGACCAGCGACCTTCCCCTCCACAACCGACTCCGCACCGCCGGGGACGACTACCGCCGCGGCGCAGACGAACTGCGCGCCGCGATGCCGGTCTGGAACATCGGCGATCTGATCGAGCAGTAACCGTAGGTTGGCGCCGTCGTCGCGCTGCCGGCCGGCCCAGCGCGCCGAGAACACACCCGGCATCCCATTGAGCGCGTCCACACAAAGGCCCGAATCGTCCGCGATCGCGGGCAGACCGGTGTGCTCGGCGATCGCCCGCGCCTTCTTCAGCGCGTTGTCGGCGAAGGTGAGACCGTCCTCGACCACGTCTGGCGCCTCCGGGAATGCGTCGAGGCCGAGAAGCCGGACCTTGATGCCGGCGTCGTCGACGATCCGGGACAGC
>DATAFN010000036.1:0-4146 GCA_036257435.1 Actinomycetes bacterium | reverse complement strand
GCCCGGAACTCGTGGCCGAAGTGGGCCTGGTCGAAGTAGCCTGCGCCACCGGCGAGGTCGCCCCAGTCGATCGGTCCGGCGGGGTTGATCGCGAACACGGTGGCGGCGAAGCGGTAGGTGCGGGCTAGCCGCTTCGGCGTGACGCCGATGAGCTCCTTGAACCGCTGTGCCAGATGAGTGCTGCTGACACCGGCTGCCACGCTCAGGTCGCCGATCGCCACCGCCCGGCTATCTACCAGACCTTGCCGCTCAAGCTGATCTATGAGCCGCAGAGCCATCAAGTCCTGGTTACCCATCGAGAGGGCCGCGACGATTTAGGCTCACGGTTCGTGTCCGAGGGGGGACTTGAACCCCCAAGCCCTTACGGGCACTAGCACCTCAAGCTAGCGCGTCTGCCAATTCCGCCACCCGGACATGTGGTGGTACGCGCCGCCAGCGCGCGGACCAACGATACCAAAGTCGGGCCGTCTCCCGGGGTAGCCAGGACGGCCCGATGATCATGCATCGGTGCTGCGTGATCACGGAGATTCGCGCGCTGTTGTGCTGATCACGGAGCTTTGGGTACGGAGGAGCGCGCGCTACTTTCCGTGATCACGCGGGGGAGCACGGCGCGGATGGCCGGACAAGACCACTGACCCGAGCAGGCCTGGCGTGGCTGGTAGCCGGGTAGGAGGATCTGGCTGAAACCGCCCTACCGGCTCATACCGCCGTATGTAGACCGAGTAAGGAGTGTGCACCGTGACCGCCCCTACTCCCGCGATGCCGACCGCCGAGGACGAGGTCGTCGATCTTTGTGCCGAGCTGATCAGGATCGATACGTCCAACTACGGGGACGGGTCGGGGCCGGGGGAGCGCACCGCCGCCGAGTACGTGGCGGCCAAGCTCGACGAGGTCGGGATCGCCAGCGAGCTGGTCGAGTCGGCGCCGGGCCGGGCCAGCGCGGTCGCCAGGATCCCCGGCCGAGATGCGGCCCGGGATGCGCTGCTCGTGCACGGCCATCTCGACGTGGTGCCGGCGAACGCGGCCGACTGGCAGGTAGACCCGTTCAGCGGCGAGATCAAGGACGGTTGCATCTGGGGCCGCGGCGCGATCGACATGAAGGACATGGACGCGATGATGCTCGCGGTGGTCCGGCACTGGGCCCGGACCGGCACGACGCCACCGCGCGACATCGTCCTCGCCTTCATCGCGGACGAGGAGGCCGGCGGCGACTATGGCTCCTCCTGGCTGGTCAAGAATCGGCCGGACCTGCTGGTCGGCTGCACCGAGGCGGTTGGTGAGGTCGGCGGGTTCTCCTACACGGTTTCCGACGATCTTCGCCTCTACCTGATCGAGACGGCCGAGAAGGGCATGGCGTGGATGCGGCTGACCGCCACCGGGACCGCCGGGCACGGCTCGATGCTCAACGACGACAACGCGGTCACCGAGCTGTGCGCCGCGGTGGCCCGCCTCGGCCGGCACCAGTTCCCGGTGCGGCTTACCCCGACCGTGCGGCATTTTCTGGACGAGATCTCGGCGGCGCTGAACATCCAGCTCGACCACGATGACCTGGAAACGACGGTGGCCAAGCTCGGCCCGATCGCCCGGCTGATCGGCGCCACCATCCGGCACACGGTGAACCCGACCATGCTGTCCGCGGGCTACAAGGTGAACGTGATCCCCGGCCAAGCGCACGCGAACGTCGACGGGCGGTTCCTGCCCGGTCTGGAAGAGGAGTTTCTCGCCGAGCTCGACGAGGTGCTCGGACCGCGGATCCGGCGCGAATACGTTCACCACCACATCGCCATGGAGACCGAGTTCGCTGGCTCGCTGGTCGAGGCCATGGCGGCCGCGCTGAAAGCCGAGGATCCGGCTGCCCGGGCGATCCCGTACTGCCTGTCCGGCGGCACGGATGGAAAGAACTTCAGCCGGCTCGGCATGCGGTGCTTCGGGTTCTCCCCGCTGCAGCTTCCGCCCGATCTGGACTTCGCCGGCATGTTCCACGGCGTCGACGAACGGGTGCCGGTGGACGGGCTGCGGTTCGGCGCCCGGGTGCTGGACCGTTTCCTTACCAGCTCCTAGTGCTCGCAGTGTCCCTGTAGTGCGCCGACCGAGCGTAACGATCGCATCAGCAGCCGCGTAGTAGGGGGGTGAACGGGTAGCGTTTCCGGCTATGCCCGATGGTTCCAATTCCGCGGCCGTTTCCGTCCCGGTCCGGGCCGCCGCCGAGGCACTCAAGCAGGCCGTCGACCGGCATCTGGCAGCGGTAGAGGCGCGTACCGGGGAGAGCGATCCGGCCGTTCAGGTGGCCTACACCGAGCTACACGACGTCGCGGCGCGCTACGACGATCTGCTGTTCGAGCATTACGACGAGGTGACCCCGTTCGTCTTCGCCGACCGCCCGGAGGACGAGGAGGCGGAGCTGAACGGGTACGACGAGGAGACCGACGGCCCGCCGGAGTGGGTGAGCATCGCCTCGCGCTGGAACCTCGAGATCATCGACGTCGACGTGCTGCTCGACGCGGGGGCGCTGGCCTACCTGGCTACCCATCCCGGCGCGAGCCACGAGGACGCCGAGGAGGACGCCGGGACGGCGGCCAAGGCGCTGAACCATCTGCTCGATGCGTACGGCGAGCGCGGCCTGGTCGAGCGGGCCGAGGACTGCGGGCTGCGGCCACGGGGCTCGACCAGCTGGCTGCTGGCCACCGAGCCGGTAGTCGGCGAGGGCTGGATGGACGCGCCGTTCGACGACGTCGATCCGGACGTGCTGCTGTACCGGATCGACGAGCTGTACTCGGCCGACACCTAGCCAGAATCGGTCAGATCCGCCAGCCGATCGCGCAGCAACGCGACGAGCCGGGTCCGGCGAGGCCGACCGGGCCGGATCGCGACCGCCTGGCGCAGCGCCGGCCCGGCGTCAGAGATCACGGTCAGATGCTCGGTTCCCCTGGTGAGCGCGGTGTAGACCAGCGGCCGGTCGGCGTGCCCGATACTCTCCGCCGGGAGGACGGCGACGACCGCCGGCCAGTGCTGGCCGTGGGCCCGCTGGACGGTCACCGCCCAGCCGTGCCGGAACCCGTCCAGCTCGTCCAGCGGTACCTCGACCTGCTCGCCGGCTACGTCGACAACGATTGCACCAGGCGCGTCCTTGACCACGATGCCGGGCTGTCCCGCCATCAGCCCGGCGGACTCGCGGCTAGCGACGCACATCACTCGATCGCCCGGGTCGAATCCTTCGTACCTGCCCGGACCCGGGTTCAGCCGCTCCTTGAGGGCTCGGTTCAGAGCGACCGTCCCGGCCAGCCCGCGATGCGCAGGCGTCACGACCTGGATCGCCTCGGTCGGATGCCCGAGTGCGCGCGGAATCGAGTCGGTGACCAGCTGGCCGACCCGGCGAGCGACGTCGCCGGCGTCACTCGCGCCGACGACGACGACTTGCCGGTCGGTGGCGGCAACCGGGGGCAGCACTCCGGTACGGACTGCCGCGGCGAGCTCGGCGATCGTCGTCGCGGGAGTGCCGGCCACCGCCGTGCCCGCGACGGCGGGATCCGAGGCGGACTCGCCCGGGCCGGTCGGAAACAGCCGGGAGCCGACCAGATCGGCGAACGGCTGGCCGGGCCCGGGGAACGGCGGCAGCTCGGCCGGATCGCCGGCCAGGATCAGCTTGGCGGTCTCCGGTAGCCGCGCCAGCACCGTCGTCAACGCTTCGTAGCCGAGCGCGGCGGCCTCGCGGAGCACAACCGCGCTCGCGGCACCGGCCGAAGCGCCCGGCTCCGAAGCGTCCGGGTCCTGGCCGGTTCCGCCCGGCTGCTGCAGCTCCAGCCGGATCGTCCCGCCGCCGGTGACGAAGGAGGCGATCGCGTCGGCCAGGCCTTCCTCGGCGACGGCGTGGGCAGGCAGTGCCAGGCCGGCCGGATCGTCGAGCACGTGCCCGCTGGCCAGCGCCGCGTCGACCGCCCGCGCCGGGTCGGCCACGCCTAAGCCGCGCAGCGCGAGCCGTACCGTCTCCACCGGCGTCACGGTGTGCCCGTCCCGCCCTACCCGGGACAACACCCAGCAGGCCAGCCCGGCGAGGCGGCGCGGGTCATCCGGCTGGGCGGTGCCGAGCCTGGCTCTGGCGTATCGGTCGACCTGGTCGGGCCGCAGTTCCGGGGCTGCGAGCAGCCG
>DATAFN010000103.1:0-3840 GCA_036257435.1 Actinomycetes bacterium | reverse complement strand
TGGCCGAGTTAGATGCCCGCGGCCTGTCGGCGGTCGCCGTCAAGCTCGGCCGCTACCTCGACGAGCTCCCGCCAACCATGCTCGCCGCCGCCGACGAGCTGGGCATTCCGGTCATCCAGCTGCCTGCGCACATCAGCTTCGACGACGTCATCAGCCAGGTGCTCACCGACATCTTGAACCGGCAGTCCGCGCTGCTGGCCAGGACCGAGCAGGTGCACCACGCGCTGGTCCAGATCGTGCTCGACGGCGGTGGATTGCAGGAGGTCACTGACGAGCTGGTCCGGTTGCTGGACGGGCCGGTGTGCGTGACCGACCCCGGCGGCCGGGTGCTGGCCGCGTCCGGACAGGTGCCGGCGAACCTGGCTGCACTGCTGCACGGTCGAGCCGGGCTGCGCCGGTACGGCGACGTGGAGATCGCGGTAGTCCGGATCGTCGCCGGCTCGCTCGACCACGGCCGGATCGTCGCAGTGCCCGGTGACCGCGAACTGACCGGCCAGGACGTGCAGATCCTCGAGCGGGCCGCCACCGTGGCCGCGCTGGTCATCACCAAGCAGCTCGCGGTCGCCGCGGTCGAGGCCCGCTACCAGGGCGACTTCCTGCGCGACATCCTGTCCGGCCGGGGTGGCTCGGCCGACGCGATCCGCGGGCACGCCGCGTCGCTCGGCTGGGATATCGACCGCCCGCTCGCGGTCCTGGTGGCTGAGCTCGACGACCTTGGCGGCAACGGCTCCGGCCGGGCCGGCGAGATCCGGCGGGCCCAGGAGCGGCTGGCGGCGGCCTGGGTGGCGGCGCTGCGGGCCAGGGATCCGCGCACCGCAGTGGTCGGCTACAGCCAGGAGGTGGTCGCGCTGGTCGCCGGCACCAGCGATCCGGTGGTGGCGGCGCGGCAGCTCGCCGCCACCGTCACCGCCGACCTCACCGCGTCGAAACATTCGTTCAGCGTCGGGGTGAGCCGGGTGGTCGCCCACACCGTGGCACTGCCGGACGCGTACGAGCAGGCCAGGCAGGCGCTGCGGGTGGGCCGGCAGATGCACGGCTGGGGTACCGTGGTCGGCTTCGACGAGCTGGGCGTCTACCGGCTGCTGTCGCTGGTCCCGGATGGTGCCGAGCTGCGCTCGTTCGTCCGGGAGACGCTCGGTCAGCTCGCCGACGGCGACGACGCGGAAACCCGCGATCTGCGCCGGACGCTTCAGGTGTTGCTGGAGACGAACCTCAACGTGGCCGAGACCGCACGCGCGCTGCACTACCACTACAACACGTTGCGCTACCGGATCGGGAAGTTGGAGCGGATGCTCGGCCCATTCACCTCCGACCCGCACCTGCGGCTCAATCTCGCACTTGCGCTGCAAGTCATCCAGATGCGCGGAATCTGACCGTCGTAAGCGGCTCGGCCAGCGCGTCCATTCGCCGCGACCGACAATGCGCAGGCAGATTTCCTGTCAGGCATAGCCAATGCCCAGTTACCAAGGTCGCCTTACGGTGCGCTCAGCCTGCCTGCAACCGCGACCTGCGCCCCGCGTCGCGGACCTCGGCAGCAGTGGCCTAAGGAGCGCATATGGCTTTCGGTTGGAAGCTGTACGGCGGGGATGGGCGAACGCCTCCACCCGGTGAGGTCGTCAGGCCGGACGAGCGGCTCACCTGGCCGCGCACAGTCGGCATCGGCGCCCAGCACGTCGTCGCCATGTTCGGAGCGACGTTCGTCTTCCCGCTGGTCATGGGGCTGGACCCGAACGTCGCCATCATGATGTCCGGGGTCGCGACGATCCTGTTCCTGCTCATCACTCAGGGCAAGGTGCCCAGCTACCTCGGCACCAGCGCCTCGTTCGTCGGCGGTGTGCTCGCCATCCGGGCGGCCAACGGCGGCGACACTATATCCGCGGACAAGCTCGTCACCGGCGCGATCCTGGTGGCGGGCCTGGTATTGGCCGCGTGCGGTCTGTTGCTGCACTACCTCGGCCCGGACGCCCTGCACCGGATATTTCCGCCGGCGGTGACCGGCGGGGTGGTCATGCTCATCGGCTTCGGGCTGGCATTCGTGGTGGCCGACGTGTACTGGCCGCAGGACCAGTGGGTCGCGCTGCTGACCATGCTTGCGGTCTTCCTGATGACCGTGTTGCTGCGCGGGTTCTGGGCTCGCATCGCGATCCTGCTCGGCCTGATCGTGGGCGTGCTGCTGTCCTGGCTGGCCGACCTGATCTACGGCCAGATCAACTCGCCGAACCAGTACAACAACCTCACCCGCGAGCTACACGACCGGATCAGCTACGACGCGCTCAGCCAGGCGGACTGGATCGGGCTTCCCGACTTCCACGGGCCGTCCTTCCAGTGGTCGGCGATCGTGCTGGTGCTGCCGGCCGTGATCGCATTGATCGCGGAGAACACCGGGCATGTCAAGGCGGTCGGCGAGATCACCGAGACCGACCTCGACGGCCAGATCGGCAAGGCGATCTTCGCCGACGGTGTCGGCACCGCGGTCGCCACCAGTGTCGGCGGCTCGCCGACCACCACCTACGCGGAAAATATCGGCGTCATGGCGGCCACCCGGGTCTACTCGACGGCCGCCTACTACGTCGCCGGTATCGTCGCCATCCTGTTCGGGCTGTGTCCGAAGTTCGGCGCGCTGGTCGCGTCCACGCCGGGCGGCGTGCTCGGCGGCGTCACCGTCGTGCTGTACGGCATGATCGGTCTGCTCGGTGCCAAGATCTGGTCCGAGAACGGGGTGGACTTCGCCAACCCGATCAATATGGTGCCGATCGGAGCCGGCATCATCCTGGCCATCGGGCCGGTCGAGCAGGTGATCAACTCCGACTTCCGGCTGTCCGGCATCGCGTTCGGCACGATCGTCGCCTTGGGTGGTTGGCACCTGCTGCGCTGGCTGGCGCCGGAGCACATGCGCGCCGACCTGGCCGCGGAACGACCACCCGCAAGAACCTGGCGGAACAAGGACACCGCACAGGAGTCCGAACCGACCGGCTGACGCGCGTCGGCGGGGGCTTGGCGCAGTGGGTCGCGTGGCAACTGCGACGCGACCCACTGCGTATGCGCGCTCGGCAGGAGAGGATGTGCGGGTGAAGCCACCGCCGTTTCGCTACCACGCGCCGCACACCATCGAGGAAGCGCTGGCCACGCTCGCCGAGGTCGGCGCCGACGGGAAGGTGCTGGCCGGCGGGCAGAGCCTGGTGCCGATCCTCAACATGCGGCTAGCCGCGCCCAAACACCTGGTCGACATCAACCGGGTCACCGAGCTGGACTACCTGACCGCCGACCCCGCTGGGGTACGGGTCGGTGCGCTGGCCCGGCACGCTCGGGTGGAGCGGGACAAGGAGGCGTTTCGGGTGCTGCCGCTGTTGCACGAGACGCTGCGGCTGGTCGCGCACCCGGTGATCCGCAACCGGGGCACCGTGGTCGGCAGCCTGGTGCACGCCGACCCGGCCGGTGAGCTGACCGCGGTGCTGGCGCTGCTCGGCGGCAGCGTGGTGCTGCGCCGGTACGGGAGCACCGAGCGCATGGTGGCCGCGGTGGACTTCTTCCGCGGCCCGCTCGAGTCCGACCTCCGGCCGGGCGAGCTGGCCGTGGAGGCCTTCTTCCCGGTACCGGCCGAGCGGACCGGGCTTGCCGTCAAGGAGCTGGCGCGGCGGCACGGCGACTACGCGATGTGCGGCCTGGCGATCGCTGTTGGCCTCGACGGCGGCGACGAGATCAGCCAGGTTCGGGCGGCGTACTTCGCGGTTGGCAGCACTCCGATCGTGCTGGACCTGACCGAGACGCTGGCCGGCAGGACGGTCGACCGGGCCGACTGGCAGGCGGCCGGCCGGTTCGCGATGGAGCGGGTACACACCG
>DATAFN010000292.1:0-10117 GCA_036257435.1 Actinomycetes bacterium | reverse complement strand
GCCGCCCAGGGCCGAGTTCGCCTGGGCCAGGAACAACTCCACGTCGAGCTCGGCCATTCGGGCCGCGTACGCGCGATACATCCGCCGCGCGTCCCCGTGCCGGCCGGCCGCATCCAACTCGCTGACCAGGAGCAGGTGCGCCTGCTCGTCATACGGCTCGCAGGCCAGCAATCGAAGCAGGAAGCGCGCCGCAGTCTCGTGGTCGGCAGTGCGGGCATACCGCTCCGCTAGCCTCCTGGTCACCGCGACGTACGCGGCCCTGGCCTCTTCCCGGAGCACCGTGGCCCAGTCCGCGTACCGGTCCTCCTCGCAGAAGTCGCCGGTGTAGGCGGCCTCGGCCTGGGCAAGCGCGTCCAGGGCGCCCACCCCACCAGCCGCGCCGGCCGCGCCGCCCAGGGCCGAGTTCGCCTGGGCCAGGAACAACTCCACGTCGATGTCGAGGCGGTTGCGGCGCAGCCAGACCGAGCTCCCCTGGCTGGCCAGATAGTGGTCGGTCGGGCGGACTCGCTGCGGATCGAGCACCGACCGCAGCGTGGACATGGCAACCGACAACCGAGCGGCCGAGCGGTCAGGGTCTACGCCCGGCCACAGCAGCTCGCTCAAGTGATCACGCGTGATCGGTACCCCGCGGCGCGCGACCAGGATCTTCACCAGATCCCTGGCCTTGCGGGACTGCCAGGCGCTGTGCGGCACCGGCACGCCACGCCGGAGCACCTGGAACCCGCCGAGTGTGCGCACCGACAGGTCCGGCGCCTCCCGGCTGGCCAGCTCGGCCCGTACCGCGGCGGCCTCGGCCGCGAGTGCCCTGGCCCCGAGCTCGCGGCAGGTCCGCTCGGCCTCGGCCAGCTCGGCGCCGGCCCGGTCCCGATCGATGGATCCGGTCCCGGTCCGGGCGCGGGCAAGAGCGATTCTGGTTCTGGCCAACGGCACCTGGCAGCCCAGTGCGCGCCACATCGCCTCGCTCTCTTCGAGCAGGCTGATCCGCTCGGCCCGGTCCGGCGCCGAGCCGGCCCGTAGCTCCAGCGCCTCGGCGATCCCGGCCCGGTCCCGCCGCCGGCGCGCCTCGTCCGAGGCCATGGTTGCGTACTCGCGCGCCTTCGCCGGCTCGCCCCGGCGCAGCGCTATCCGCCCGGCAGCCAGCAGCGCGCTGGTATGGCCGAGGTTGGCGCCGACGGCGAGCGCGCGGTCGATCAGCTTGGTCGCGGTGGCCGGGTCCTCCGGGGCCAGGGTGAGCGCCAGCCCGATCAGCGCGGGCACCAGCCCTTGCAGGTCCCCGGTCGGCTCGGCCAGTGCCAGCGCCTCTTCGAAGCAGGCCCTGGCCAGCGACAGGTTGCCCTGATCGGAGTGAATGTGGCCGAGCCCGACCAGCGGGTAGCTGGCCATCCGGGAGCCCAGCCGCTGCTGCTCGGCGAGGGCGGCTTGCAGGTCGCGGGCGGCATCGTCGAGCCGGCCCAACCGCCGCGCCGCTTCCCCCCGGTTGTGCACCGCGAGCGTGCGCAGCGAGGCGAAGCCGGCCAGGTCGGCCAGCGCGACCGCGGTGTCGAGCTCGGCGATGGCCTCGGCGTAGTAGCCCTCCTCGAGGAACCGCGACCCCCGGTTGGCCCGGATCCGGATGATCTGCAGCACGTCACCGGCCTGCTGGGCGTGGTCGAGCGCGCGCAGGTAGTGCATGTCGTTGCTGCGCCGATCGCCGTCGAGCGCCGCCAGCATGGCCAGCGCGGTGTGCGTGGCGGCCTTGGCCCGCGCGCTGTTCGCGGCCTCGGCAAGCTCGGTCGCACGCTCGGCAAGCTCCCGGCAGACGGGCACGTCGCCGGTGAGCCAGGCGGCCGCGGACCCCCAGGCCGCGGCGAGCGCCCGGTCGGCCGCCGAGCCGTCCGGGTCGGCTTGGCCCCGCACGTACACCGCCAGCGCCCGGTCCGGCTCACCGCGCATGTGGTGGATCAGCCCCAGCCGCCACGCGGCCGCCGCCGGTGCCGGGCCGGACTCCGGCACCAGCCTGGACAAGCAGCGCACCGCGCGGTCCCAGTCGCCGCGCACCTGGCACGCCTCGCCCTCGACGAGGTCGATGACCGGGCTGCGGACGTCGGCCGGCAGGTGTTCGAGTGCCGCGGCAACCGCCGTTGCGTGACCCGCGGCGAGCAGCGCCGAACCGTGCCGTTCGAGTAACCGGGCCAGCCCCGGGGCATCACCGGCCTGGTCGAGATACCGCACCGCGGTGACCGGATCGCCGTGCTCGGCATGCCAGCCGGCGGCGGCGATGCGTACCGTCGTGAGCTGTCCCGGATCGGTGACCAGCCGGGTCAGCGCGTACTCCTTGGTCATCGGGCTGAGGCTGTACCAGCCGTCGGCGGCCGGTGCCGGCTGCACGTGGATGCCGCGCCGGCGCGCCGAGCCCAGTACCGCTGCCGCGTTTGCGATACCGAGCGCGCCGAGCAGCTCAGCGTCGAAGCTGTCCAGCGCCGCGCCCACCCGCAACAACTCGGTCAGCTCCGGTTGTGCGCGGGACAGCAGCTCGCGAGAGACCAGGTCCTCGACCAGCGCAACGGCGCCGCCCTGGCGGACCAGCCCGGCCAGCACCAGGTCCCGGTTGGTCGTCGTGGCCAGCGCCTCGGCGACCAGCCGGACCGCAGCCGGCCAGCCACCGGTGAGCTCGTGTACCGCGGCGGCATACCCGATCAGGTCGCCATCGCCGAGCGCGGCGAGCAGTCGCTCGGTTTCCAGCCGGTCGAAGCCGAGCGACTCGGCGGTCAGGATCTGCAGCTGGCCGTGCAGGCGCAACCGCTCGGTCGGGAACGGCAGATCGGACCGGGTGCCGAGCACGAGGTGCAACCGGGGCGGCGCCATGTGGCACAGATCGGCGATCATCCGCGACGCGGCACTGTGGTCGTCCAGCTCCTGCAAATCGTCGATGACCAGCGTGACGTCGGATGGCAGGAGCGAATGCAGCGCGCCGGCCAGCGCCGGGACCAGCGCGGCCGAGATGTCATCGGCAACCGCGTCCGGCCCGCGCGCATCCAGTGCCGGCGCGAGATCGTCCGGCAGTGCCGGAACCCGAAGTGCGAGGCTGGCCAGCAGACCCCGGGCCAGCACCATCGGGTCCTGGTCCGGTGCGGTCAGGGTGTACCAGGCGCAGTGCCGCCCGGTGGCCCAACCGGTCAGCACGGTCGTCTTTCCGAAGCCGGCTCCGGCGCTCAGCACCGTCACCCGCCGGCGCGGTGCGGTCTCCAGATAGGCGGTGATCCGCGGCCGCTCCACCACGTGCGGTGCGGTCGGTGGCGGCACGATCTTGCCGATGAGCTGAGCTCGGCCGAACTCGTCGTACCCGCTCATGGCCCTCCCGGTTCGGTCAGTCCCGATCGGCGCCGGCCGCGGCAAGCAGGTCGTGCAACTGCTCGAACAGCTCGGGCGGGGCGGCAATGGTGAGCTCGGTGGACGGCGGCCGGCCGTGCAGGCCGGCCGCGACCGCGCCGGCCTCACGGGCGATCAGCACGCCGGCGGCCAGATCCCACGGCAGCGGGCCGCGTTCGTAGTACGCGTCCACCCGCCCGCACGCCACCCAGCTCAAGTCGATCGCGCACGAGCCGGCCCGGCGGATGTCCCGGACCACGGGCAGCAGGCTATTTATGACCGCTGCCTGCTTGGCCCGGCGCGCGCTCGCGTACCCGAACCCGGTCGCTACCAGCGCTTGGTCCAGTGGGACCGGTTGGTTGGCCCGGATCGGCGTGCCGTCCAGCCGGGCGCCGCCGCCGCGGGTCGCGGTAAACGTCTCGCCGAGCGGCGGTACGTGCACCACCCCGGCGACGACCTCGCCGTCCACCTCGGCCGCGATGCTGACCGACCAGGCCGGGAGGTCATACAGGTAGTTCACCGTCCCGTCGATCGGATCGATCAGCCAGCGCACTCCGCTCCGGCCGGGATCGGCGGTGCCTTCCTCGCCGAGCAGGCCGTCGTCCGGCCGGGCCGCCTTCAACCCGGTCGTGATCAGCGCCTCGCTGGCCCGGTCCATCTCGGTGACGATGTCGGTCGGGCTCGACTTGGTGGCGGCAACCGCGACTTCGGCCGGTCGCTTGTTCAGCAGCAGCGCTCCGGCGGCTTGCGCTACTTCGACCGCCAGGTCGAGCAGCTCGGACGGATCGGCCCGCATCTGATCATTGTCTCGCACCGGCGGCCGTACTGCCCGTCTGCGCGCCAATCGTCGGCTGCTCGCCTCGCGGATTCGGGCAACACCAAGACGGGCATAGCGGCGGGCCGGAGCCGGCCTGCTGCTCCCGGACCAACTCGCGGATCATGGCCACGAACCGCGGATCGGTGCCGGGCGTGCTCGCCCGTGCCAGTGCCAGACCGAGCCGGTCAGCCCGCTCGCGCGCCTGCACGTCCAGGTCGAACAGGACCTCCATGTGATCGCAGACAAAACCAATCGGTACCAGCACGGCGCCGGTAACCCCCGCAGCAGCGAGCTCCCCCAGGTAGTCGCCGACGTCCGGCTCCAGCCAGGACTGGCCGGGTGGGCCGGACCTGGATTGGTACACCAACCGGTACGGCCACTTCTCGGCCCGCTCCCCGATGCGCTTGGCAACGGCGCCGGCCACCCGCGCGGCGACCTGCTCGTGCGCTCGTACGTAGGCGCCGCCGTCCGGCCCGGACCGTTCGGCCATCACCACCGGGATCGAGTGCGTGGTGAACACCAGTGACGCGTCCCGTCGAACCGGCTCGGGCAGCTGCTCGATGGCCCGTACCGTGGCGTCGACGAACGGCGCCACGAATCCGGCGCGGTCGAAGTAGTGCGGCAGCCGGTGCAGCTCAGGCGCGGCCGACCCGACCTCGGCACGCGCCGCGGCCAGGTCCTCACGGTAGGCCCGGCAGCCCGAGTAGGACGGGTAGGCCGAGGTGAGCAGCACGAGCGCGGAGCGGATCCCGTCCGCCGCCATGGTGGCGAGCGTCTCGGCGAACAACGGCGGCGCATGCCGGTTACCCCAGTACACCGGCAGGTCGACACCGTTGGCGGCGAAGTCGGCCTCGATCGCGGCCTTGAGGTCGCGGCACTGCTGGTTGATCGGACTGATCCCGCCGAACCGGTAGTAGTGCGCGCCCACTTCGACTAGCCGCTCCGGCGGTATCCCACGGCCGCGGGTCACGTGCTCGAGGAACGCCAGCACCTCGTCCGGACCCTCCGGGCCACCGAACGAGGCCAGCAACAAAGCGTCGTAGTCGGCACGTGCCACGTCGGTACCGTAACGGGCATGCTCCGGCCGTATCGCGAGGTGCTCGCTACGCCCGGGGCGCTCCGGTTCTCCGCGGCCGGGTTCGTGGCCCGAATGCCGATCTCGATGCTCAGCCTCGGCATCGTGCTCCTGTTGTCCGAGACCACCGGTTCCTACACGCTGGCCGGCGCGGTCGCGGCCGTCACGTTCTTAGCCCAGGCGCTCGCTGCGCCGCAGGTCTCCCGGCTGGTGGACATGCACGGCCAGGCCCGGGTGCTGCCCAAGGCGCTGGCCGTACACCTGGCCGCGCTGGTCACGCTGGCCGCAGTAGCGGTCCGCGATGGCCCACCGTGGCTGCTGTTCACGGCGGCCGCCGTGCTCGGGGCCGCCTGGCCCAGCATCGAGTCGCTGGTCCGGGCGCGCTGGGCGTACGTGCTAGAGGGGCAGACCCGCGCGCTGCACACCGCGTACTCGCTCGAGTCGGTGCTGGACGAGCTGATCTTCGTCGTCGGTCCGGTCTTGGTCACATTCCTGGCCACCGCGGTGGACCGGCTCGCCGGGCTGGCCTCGATCGTCGGATTCACTGTGATCGGCGGGCTCGCGCTGAGCGTCCAGCGCCGGACCGAGCCACCCACCCGCCGGGTGGCCGGCGGCGGGCCAGGTGGCTCCGCGTTGCGGTACGGACCGCTGCGCCTGATCGTGCCGGTACTGATCGCGATCGGGGCGATCTTCGGCGCGGTCGAGGTGATCGTGGTGGCGTTCACCGCGGACGCCGGGCACCGCGGTGCGGCCGGCTGGGTGCTGGCCGCGTGGGCGTTCGGCAGCATGTGCGCCGGGATCGTGTACGGGGTGATCCACTGGCGTGGGCTGGCGGAGCGGCGGTACCTGGTGACCGTCGCGCTGATGGCGGCCTCGGTACTGCCGATGCCATTCGCGCCGAACCTGCTCGCCCTGACCGCGGTCATGCTGCTGGCCGGCGGCGCGATCTCGCCGATGCTTATCTCCAGCTTCAGCCTGATCGAAGCCAGGGTCCCGGCGTCGCATCTGACCGAGGGCCTGACCTGGGCGATTACCGGACTCTCGCTGGGCCTGACGGTGGGCGCGGCCACGGCCGGGCGCGCGATCGACGCGTTCGGCGCCAGCCGCGCGTTTCTGGTACCGGTCGCGGCCGGAATCTCGGCCGCGGTCATCGCCGCGATCGGCGCGCGCTGGCTCCTCCGTACCACCCCACCGCCCGCTCCATGATCTGGTGAACGCGATTCCGCAAAACCGCAATCCTCCTCACCAGATCATGAAATCGAACAGCCTGGCCCGCATCGACGCGGTTGCCCGTGCCAGCCGCGCATTCGCAGCACCGCTCTCGCGCCTGGCGGTGCGTGATCACTTCGTCCTGCGCATCCGCGAACTCGAGCGCAGCAGCCTGGACCCGGACAGCCATCCGGCAACCGTTGACCGATTGCGGGAGTTGTGCCAGTTGAAACGCCGCACCGTGGACAAGCACCGGCTGTGGACGGTGGGGCGGCCGCGACGCGCCCAGGGATGGCGAGGTACCGCGGTTGACAGGCCCGGCTTGCCAGACTGGACCCCGAGCCTTGGAGCACTGCAGCGCGGGGACGCCCGCGAAGGAGGTGCGCATGCAGGAGCTGCGCCTGATCTCGGCAACCGATAACGGTGCCAAGCTGCTCCTGCGCTCCGGCGACGGCAGCGACTACACGCTGGTTGTGGACGAGCGGCTGCGGGCCGCGGTACGCGGTGACCGGGTCCGGATGGGCCAGCTCGAGATCGCGATGGACCTGTCACTGCGGCCACGTGACATCCAGGCCAGGATCCGCGCCGGCGAGTCCGCCGAGCAAGTGGCCGCGACTGCCAAGATCCCGCTGGACCGGGTCCGGCGGTACGAGGGTCCGGTACTGGCCGAGCGCGAGCACATGGCGTGGCTAGCGCGGCGTACCGCGATCCGCAGCTCGACTCCCGCCGATGGCCCCCCGGTCCTACTCGGTGACCTGGTCGAGCGGCGCCTGCGCGACCTCGGTAGTGATCCCGAGACCGCGACCTGGGATTCCTGGCGGCGGGATGACGGCCGCTGGCAGATCCGGGTCGGCTACCAGGTGGCCGACGCAGCAAAGCATGGCGATTTCGTGTTCGATCCGGGCCGGCGCGCGGTCGCGGCCGAGGGCGGCACCGCCCGTACCCTGCTGGCCGACCAGCGGGCGACCACAGGGGCGGCCGCGCCGGGTGCCCGGCGATACCCGCACGCGCCGGACGGATACGAGACCGATCCTGAGGGAGCGGACGAGGGTACGGAGGCGCCGGCAACCCGCGCCGTCTCGACCCGCAAGCAGGCACGCCGCGCCCGGAAGGTAGCACCTCTCGCCGCCAAGGCAGGCGACGCGCGTCGCGGCGACGCCGACGATCGGACGGCTGGCGACCCGGCCGGTGAGTTGGCAGGTCCATCGCGGATCGGCGTGCCGGCCATGGCCGGGTTGATCTCGTTGGCTTCCAGTCCGCCACGCCAGCCGATGCCGGGGCCGGCGAGTCTCGCCGTTCGAAGCGCCGCCGACGAATCCGCCCGGCACCGGGTGACCAGCTCGGGCCGGTCCAGCCGGGACCGCCGACCGCACGTGCCGGCCATCGCAACCGCGCCGATCCGGCGCACCGGTGCGTACGACGACCGGATCATCACTCCGACCGATCGCCCCCCGACCCGGGAAAGCGTACGCGGCAAGCGCACCAGCGTGCCCAGTTGGGACGAGATCCTGTTCGGCCCGCACCGCCAGCAGGACTCCTAACCCAGGCGGCGCGCGGATCAGGTGCGGCGTTCGGATCAGCTTGCCCTGCGGCGCTCGGCATCAGGTCACCCGGCGGTGCTCGGCGCCGTAAGCCACGTGCGCGCCCGACTCGACCAAGCGCCGCAACCGGTCCATCGCCTCCCACACCTCGACGTATCGGGTAGTCAATGGCGCCGGGCCCAGCCGAAGCCGGTCGGGCGCCCGGAAATCCGGGATGACCTTCGCGGTCTCGATGTAGGCGCGGCAGATCCGCCAGGCGTCATCGTGCTGTAGCGAGATGTGCGAGCCGCGCCGGTCCGGATCACGCGGGCTGGCCACCTCGAAGCCAAGCGGTGCCAGCCACTCGTCGGCCAGGTCCACCAGGAGGCCGGTCATCCGCCGCCCCTTGTCCCGGAGCCGGTGAATGCCCGCCTCGGCGAGGACCTGCACCCCTTCCTCGACGGCGGCGACGCCGAGCACCGCCGGGGTACCGACGGTGAACCGCCGGATGTCCGGCTCCGGGTCGTATCCGGAACCCATCGCGAACTGGTCGCGCTGGCCGAACCAGCCCCAGATCGGCTGGCGGAGGCTGGCTTGTAGATCGCGCCGGACGTACAGGAACGCCGGCGCACCCGGGCCGGCGTTCAGATATTTGTAGGTGCATCCGACCGCGAGATCGGCACCGGCCGCCGCCAACTCGACCGGGACCGAGCCGGCCGAGTGGCACAGGTCCCACAGCACCAAGGCTCCGCTTCGATGGGCAAGTGCGGTGATCTCCGCCAAGTCGGCGAGCGCAGCCGACCGGTAAGCGACGTGGGACAGCGTGACCAGCGCGGTCCGCTTGTCGATCGCCGCGGCCAGCCGGTCCGGGTCGGGACCGTGCACCGGGTCGCTGGCCACCATCCGCAGCTCCAGCCCGCGCTGCGCGGCGAGGCCCTCCACGATGTAACGGTCGGTGGGGAAGTTGTCGTCGTCGGTGACGATGGCGTCGCGGCCGGGCTGCGCGTCCAGTGCCGCCACCGCGAGCTTGTAGAGGTTCACGGAGGTGGAATCGGATACCACCACCTCGCCGGGCTCGGCGCCGAGCAGCGAGCGCGCGATGAGATCGCCGCAGCGCGTGGGCAGATCGATCCAGGTGTCCCAGGACCGGATCAGCCCGCTCCCCCACTCCTTCTCGGCCACTACGGCCAGCCGCGCCAGAGTCGCCCGCGGCAACCGCCCGAGCGAGTTGCCGTCCAGGTAAATCAGCTCCGGGTCGTCGACGACGAACCGGTCTGGCAGGTGGCCGAGCGGATCGGCGGCGTCGAGCGACTGCGCATAAGTCCGGTCGGTCGGCGTCATGCCGGACACCGTACCCGCGAGCCATTGTTACCAAATAGTGACCTTTCGATGTATCTGTGATCCGCTCCGAAACGCTCTTTATATCGGGATGCTTCACGGCGTCCCACCAGCGGGCCGGACCCGCTGGCCGACCCGTCGAGGGGGCGGCCGCGATGCGCGCCGATCGTCCTGCAGATCTGCCGCTACCGGCCCGGGGTCGTGGCGGGTCGGCTCGCTGGAGGGAGCACAACGGGGCCCCACGGGGGTCGCGGGGGACCACGGGGGTCGCGGGGGACCACGGGGGTCGCGGGGGCGTGATCGGGTACGGCGGACGAGGCAGGCACGGGGGTCCGGCCTCGTCCGCCGTACCGGCGTTTCTGCCACGAGTAGAGCTGCCGGCTTGTCCGGCCCTAGGGTTTGCCATCCGCACCGGCCCGGTCAGCCCGACCGGGAGCTGAGCTGACGCGTGACGAGGAGATGCGATGCGATTCGACCAGCCCGCGCGGGTCGAGCGATTGCTCGCCCGCCATAAGGGCATCGTTCCCGGCGAATGCTTCCCGGGCAGCCCGGTGCTGTTCCGGCGAGACGAGCTGTTGGTTGCCACCGAGGACGCCGACCGGGTGTCCGAGCTGGCCGGGCGCTGGATGGAGAGAAGCCCGGATGCGGTTGCGTCCGGCGTCGCCCGAGTCCAGCTGCGCCGGGCGGCCAAGGTTGATGTCTGCGCTCTGGCCGATGATCTGTCCAGCGGCCGGCATGGCCTAACGGCCTCACCGAACCACGTCCTACGCGGCGAGCCCCACTACGGCGGGGGGCCGTTCGACGACCCGT
>DATAFN010000226.1:0-9340 GCA_036257435.1 Actinomycetes bacterium | reverse complement strand
AGGCTCATCGGATTGGCGCCGGCCGCGACGTTGCGCAGGCCTTCCTTCACGATCGCCTGAGCGAGCACGGTAGCCGTCGTCGTGCCGTCACCGGCGACGTCGTCGGTCTTCTTCGCGACCTCCTTGACGAGCTCGGCGCCGATCTTCTCGTACGGATCCTCGAGCTCGATCTCCTTAGCGATCGAGACACCGTCATTGGTAATGGTCGGCGCGCCCCACTTCTTCTCGAGGACGACATTGCGGCCCTTGGGGCCGAGGGTGACCTTCACAGCGTCGGCAAGCTGGTTCATGCCGCGCTCGAGGCTACGCCGCGCATCCTCATCGAACGCGATGATCTTGGCCATATGGCAGTTCCTCCCGGAACGGGCTGGCTATTGGACGGCTCCGACGCCCGCGACGGACGGTTCTCCCTGCGACGACCCTTTCCGCCGCAGGCCGAAACCTCGCCGGTCCGACCGAATTATCACTCTCCCTAGGAGAGTGCTAAGCACAATTCTTTAGCACTCTACCCACCCGAGTGCAAGCCGGACTGCGCCTTGTCCACGCCCGGGCGCCGGGTTCGGGCGAGTCGATCTCGAACGAATCGGGCCCCACGGGCCCACCGCGATCGCGATCCACCCAGGGACTTGCCCTGGTCGGGCGCGGAAAACCGGCCGGAACGCCGGCCGGGACGGGGGGTCGGCAATGCCGGAATCCGGCGTTAACGTCTTCAGGCATGGGAGAAGTGCTCGGGACGGCCGAGCTGACGCAGGCGGTCGAGTTCGTGGCAGCTCACGGTGACGCGTTCGCGCGGGCCCGAGCCCAAGCCTTGATCCCGGGCAGCGCCGCCGAGCTTGCCCCGGCCTCGCTTGCCGACGTGGTGGCGAGCGCGTGTGCCGACCAACGGCCCGACGGCGGCTTTCCGGCCACCTGGAGCGGTGAGCGGTCCTCACTCGACGCGACCTGCTTCCGGCTCTCCCAGCTGGTGGACTTCCCGATCGACGCGGCGATCCCGATCAACCAGGCGACCCTGTTCATCGCGACCAAGCAGCGGCCGGACGGCCCGTTCGAGGAGGACGCCGTCTTCGGCGGCTCGACCCCCGCCTGGGCCCGGCCGCACGACCCGGCGGCGCGGATCTACATGACGGCGAACTGTGCACACTGGCTGGACCGGCTGGGCGGCTCGCCGCGGGCCGTCCGGCGCAGTGCGGCCTACCTGGCCACCGCTATCGGCCCGGACGGCCGCCTGCCGTCCTACCTGCACGCGCAGTGGCTCGCGGCCCCGGTGCTTCGGCACGGCGGATACGCCACGGAGGCCGACCGGCTGCTGTGGGCGCTGGCCTACCGGGTGAACAGCCTCGGCCCGAGCGCCCTGGCCTGGCTGGCCGACGCCATCCCGAACGAGCCGATCGCCTCCGAGGCTCGGTTGCGCCTACTCGACGCGCAGCAGGCCGACGGCCGATGGATCAGCGAGGACGGACCGGAGCACGACGTCGGAACGACGCTGGCCGTACTACGCGCGCTGGCCCCAGCCCGGTAGCCCAGCCACCCGCAAACAGCGAAGCCCGGCTCGCACCAAGGTGCGGAGCCGGGCTGGCGCTTGCCGAGCTACCTACGGATCAGATCAAAGGCACCAGGCTCAGACCGCGCGGACCGAACCGGCCTGCGGGCCCTTCGGTCCGGTCTCGATCTCGAACTCAACCCGCTGACCCTCGTCGAGGGTGCGGAAACCATCCATCTGAATCGCGGTGTAGTGCACGAACACGTCCGCGCCGCCATCGACTGCGATGAAGCCGTAGCCCTTCTCGGCGTTGAACCACTTGACGGTGCCCTGAGCCATACCTCACTCCTGGTGCTACTGCCTGCAATCGCGCGTAACTGTGCGATCGCAGGCGAGAGTATCGGTCGGCAGGCGTCCAGGCATAGGGCCGGAACCGCCATTTTTACGATCACGCAACCGAGCCAGGTCCGGCTCAGTCGATCGGCGATAAGCCGCAGTACAGGCACAATGAGGGCGTGCGGTACCAGATCCGCGAATTCGTGAACTGGATCAACGGTTCGACGCTGCTCGGCATGGCCGCCGCTGGAGTCAGCCGGACCCGGCTCAGGCGCGGTCCGAACGGACTTTTCATCGGGCACGGCTACCGGCTGGCAGTGCCGCCGCGGAGAAACCGCGCCTTCACGCTCGGCAACGTCGTGTTGTGCCGCTACAGCGACGCCGAGCTCGCGAACCATCCGACGCTGCTGGTGCACGAGGCAAGGCATGCGACCCAGTACGCGTGGTGCCTCGGAGTGGTCATGCTGCCGCTGTACTTCCTGGCGGCCGGCTGGTCCTGGGTGCGGACCGGCGACTACGCGTCCCGCAATGCCTTCGAGCGGAGGGCCGGGCTGGCCGACGGCGGCTACACCGAGCACCCGCTACGCAGTGTCCAGCGGGCGCAGCGGCGCGCCCAGAGTCAAGCCGCCGAAGCGGCACCGCCCGTCAGGAACGCCGGTCGGGTCCGGTCTGACCGGTAGGCTCGCCGCTATGAGCGGACCAAGATCCGCCGCCGTGCTCCTGGCGTCGAACCGTGGGCCGGTCAGTTTCTCGGCAACCGACGATGGCACCCTGACCGTGCGCCGCGGCAGCGGGGGCTTGGTGTCCGGCCTGTCCGGGGTGGCCGACGACGAGGTCGTGTGGGTGTGTGCGGCACTATCCGATGCCGACCGCACGGCCGCTCGTAGCGCGCCGAACGGCCGGCTCGACCGGGCCGGGTTCGAGACCGGCGGTGGAAGAGTCCACATGCTCGACATCGATCCCGGCACGTTCCACCGGGCCTACAACGCAATCGCGAACTCGACGCTCTGGTTCGTGCACCACATGCTGTACGACACCGCGCGGGCGCCCAACTTCGACCGCGGCTTCCGCCGGGAGTGGGTCTCGTACCAGGACTACAACCTCGCGTTCGCCCAGGCACTGGCCCGCGATGCCGCCGATGGCGCCCGGGTGGTCATCCAGGACTACCACCTCGCGCTGGCTCCCCGGATGCTCCGCGAGCTGCGGCCCGATCTGCGCATCGGGCACTTCTCCCACACGCCGTGGGCGCCGCCGGAGTACTTTCGGCTGCTTCCCGACGACGTCGCCGCCGAGCTGCTGCGCGGGATTCTCGGTGCCGACCACGCCGGCTTCCTCACCGAGCGCTGGGCGGACGCGTTCGCCGAGTGTTGCGAAGCGGTGCTCGGCGTACAGGTGGACCGGGCCGGTCCGGTGACCGTACCCGCCGGGGACCACGCCACCCAGCTCGGCGTGCACGCGCTCGGCGCGGATCCCGCGTTCCTGACCCGCCGCGCCGCCGCACCGGACGTGGAGTCCCGCCGGACCAGACTGCGGGAGCTGGTCGGAGACCGGGCGCTGATCTTACGAGTGGATCGGACCGAGCTGTCCAAGAACATCGTGCGCGGCCTGCAGGCTTACCACGAGCTGCTTCGCGCCCATCCGGAGTGGCACGGCCGGGTGGTCCACCTGGCCTTCGCCTACCCGAGCCGGCACGATCTGCCAGAGTACCGGGAGTACACCGCCGCCGTGCAGCGAGTAGCCAAGGAGATCGAGGACGAGTTCGGCACCGCCGAATGGCAACCCCTGCTGCTCGAGGTAGAGGACGATTTCGCCCGGTCGCTAGCAGCCTACCGGCTGGCCGACGTGGTGCTGGTCAACCCGGTCCGGGACGGCATGAATCTGGTCGCCAAGGAGGTGCCGGTGGTCTCCGAGCGTGGCTGCGTGCTGGTGCTGTCCCGCGAGGCCGGCGCCTGCGCCGAGCTCGGCGACTCGGCGATTGTGATCAATCCGTTCGACATCATGGACACCGCCGACGGCCTGCACCGGGGCCTGACCATGGATCCGGACGAGCGCCGCCGGCGCAGCGAGGCGCTGGCGGCGGCAGCGACCGCGCTACCGCCCCAGCAGTGGTTTGCCGCTCAACTGGACGCGCTTCGCTAGCCGACCGCCCTTTCCGAACGGACGCGCCGAAGGCCTGGCCGAGCTGACGGTTAGGGCCAGTCGGAGCCGAGCACCAAGGTCAGCGAGCTGGTGGACATGCCCTCCTCGGCCGGCTTGACCGCAGCGATGTCCGGGAACTGGTCCTGGAGCAGCTGGGCCGAACCCTTCATCCCGTCCGGGTAGAAGACCGTCGTCTGTGACAGCTCGCCACCGGCGTAGTTGCCCGGCTGACCGGTCTCCCAGTCATCCGCCTTGATCGCGTCGGTTGCGTCCGCGGCGAGCCCGCTGCGGTCGGTGCTGTTGAGCACGATCACCGGTGCCTTCTCGGCTGCGGCGGTGCTCTGGCCGCCGCTCGGTTCGTTCGATCCGGTCGGCTCGTTCGACGGCGATGCCTGGGGCGCGGTGGTCGGCGAGTCGTTCCGGTTGCCGTTGAGGACGATGTAGACCACGGCAACCAGCGCAAGCACGGCGAGCACCGCGAACAGCGAGCTCGCGATGACGCCGATCACATCGCCGCGGGTGCGCGGCGGCTCGCCCCCGCCGGTGCTGAGATCGGAGCCGCGGCGCCCGTAGCCGGTTCGGGTGTACTCGCCGCTGCGGCTGTAGTCGCTGCGGGGGCGGTACTCGCCGCGCCGGTATGAGCGGTACTCGCGCGCGCCGTACTCGGCGGGTTGGCCGTACTCGCCGGCCTGCTGCTCCTCGCCGGTCTGGGTGCCGTACGTTGTCGAGTCGGCCGAACCACGTCCGTAACTGGTCTCCGCCCGCCTGGTGCCGTATCCGGACGCGCCGGCACGACTGCCGTACTGGCTCGCGTCACCACTGCGGCCGTTGTAGTCCTGCTGACCCTCGTACTCCCCGCTGCTGCTGCCGCTAGTGCGGCGGGTGTAGTCGTAGTCGCCGTACTGGTCCTGTCCAGACATTCCTGTGCCTGCCGTTCAGGCCTCGATACCGAGGCGACGAGCCGAACGTGCGCGCGCCCTAGCGGACCGGAGCCGACGCAGTCGCTTGACCAGCATCGGGTCGTAGGCGAGCGCCTCCGGGCGGTCGAGCAGTGCGTTGAGAAGCTGGTAGTACCGCGTTGCGGACATCTCGAACTGCTCGCGTATGGCGTGCTCTTTCGCGCCAGCGTACTTCCACCACTGGCGCTCCATCGCCAGCATCCGTTGATCTCGCTCGGAAAGTGCGCCGTCGTTCCGGTCAACAGCCGAGTAAGCAGGCGAAGCGAGCGCGGCCGGGTCGACCGCGTTGCCGGCGTCCATGCGCGCTCCTTCTGTTGACCTGATCCGCTAAATGACCGGAACCGAGCAGAATGCCGGTCCAAGGCATCAGCACGACACCATACGAGGCGCCGGAGGCCGGCGCCAGGCAGACGCCAGGGTTGGCTGAAACGGGTTTGGCGGAAAATCGGCCGCTCGCACTGGGTTGGGCACCGTGGATGGGTCGTGGCCGAGCCCGCGAATCGCCAGAATGGAGCGCTATGAGCCGCCCGGATCGGACCCTCACGCTGACCAATGCCACCGTGCTGACGCCTGGGAGTGCTAAGCCCAAGCCCGGTTGGGTCCGGATCACCGGGGACCAGATAGTCGCGGTTGGCGGTGCCCGCAAGTCCCGGGCTCGTGGCGGGGAGGGCCGATCGGCTCAATCCGGCCGGTCCGGCCAGCTCGACACGATCTATGACTGCCGCGGCCGGACACTGGCTCCGGGCTACGTCGACATGCACGTACACGGTGGTGGCGGCGGATCGTTCACCTCCGGCGATCCCGATGAGGCTCGTGAGGTGGCCCGCTTTCATCGCCGACACGGCACCACCTCGATCATGGCCAGCCTGGTCACCGCACCCATCCCGGAGCTCAGCAAGGCCATCGCCGAGCTGGCGGGCCTGGTCGAGTCCGGGGAGCTGGCCGGCCTGCATCTGGAGGGCCCGTATCTGAGCCGGGCTCGCCGTGGTGCGCACAACCCGGCGTACCTCCGCAAGCCGGACGTGAACGAGATCAAGGGACTGATCGAGGCCGGCCGCGGCACCATCAAGATGATCACGGTGGCTCCGGAGCTTCCGGGCGCCACCGAGCTGATCGAGCACTGCGTGGCGGCCGGCTTAGTGGTTGCGGTCGGGCACACCGACGCCACCTACAGCGAAACCAGGCTCGCGCTGGCTGCCGGCGCCCGGGTGGCGACCCACCTGTACAACGGCATGCGCGGTCAGCATCACCGCGAGCCGGGTCCGCCAACCGCGCTGCTCGCCGCCGCGGATGTGGTGGTTGAGCTGATCAACGACGGGGCGCACCTGCACGACGCGGTCATCGGGGTGACATTCGACGCCATCGGTGCGGACCGGGTGGCGTTAATCACCGATGCGATGGCGGCGGCCGGGGCCGGCGATGGGCTCTACCCGCTCGGCCCGATGACGGTGCGGGTCACCGACGGGGTGGCCCGGCTGCTCGGCCAGGACGGTGCGATCGCCGGCTCCACGCTGACCATGGAGCGGGCGGTGGCGCGGACGGTCGACGTGGTGGGCGTACAGATCGCCGCCGCGGTGACCGCGGCCAGCCACACTCCGGCCCGGGCGCTCGGGCTGGCCGACCGAGTCGGGTCGATCGCCCCGGGCAAGCAGGCGGACCTGCTCCTGCTCGACGAGAAGATGGCGGTATGCAAGGTGATGGTGAAGGGGCGCTGGCAGTCCACCGCCGGGTGATCGGCTTTGCCAGCGACTTCGGCACCCGCGATCCCTACGTCGGCATCTGCCACGCGGTGATCGCCCGGATCGAGCCCGGCCTGCGCGTAATCGACCTCGGCCACGAGATCCCGGCCGGCGACATCCGGCGGGGCGCTGCCATGCTCGCCCAATCGGTGCCGTTTCTGCCGGACCCGGCCTTGCTGCTGGCGGTGGTGGACCCGGGCGTGGGCACCGACCGGGCCGGGCTGGTCGTGCAGGCCGACCGTGGCGGGCTCCTGGTGGGACCTGACAACGGCCTGCTGATGTGGGCCGCCGACGCGCTCGGTGGGGCGACGGCCGCGTTCGTGATCGAGAACCGCGCGCTCCTGCTGGAACCGCGCTCACATACCTTCCACGGCCGGGACGTGTTCGCGCCGGTCGCCGCCCGGCTCGCGCTCGGGTTGGACCCGGCCGAAGTCGGCCCGCCGCTACCGGTGGCGAGCCTGCTCCGGTTGCCGGATCCGGTCGTCGCGGTCGCACCCGGCCGGCTGACCGCCGAGATCCTAATGGTGGACCGGTACGGGAACCTGCAGACCGCGGCCCGGTTGGATCAGCTCACCAAGGCCCTGGGCGAGCGCGCTTCTGCCATCGAGGACGGCGCGCTGACCGTCGGGACGGCCGACCACACGCTGACGGTCGAGGGTGGCGATCACCGGATGACCGCCCGGCTGGGCACTACTTACGGCTCGGTCCAGCCCGGCGACGCGGTGGTCTACCTGGATTCCGCCGGTTTGGTAGCGATAGCGCGAAACGGTGCGGATGCCGCCGCGTCGCTTCGGGTCGGCGCCGGCGACCAGATCACGATCCGACGCTGACCGGTTCCAGCACCCGATCAATCGTGGTGAGCAGTCGCTGCCGGAGCACCGCCGCCCGGTCCGCGAATGCGCGCTGGCTCCGCGCGTACTCGGCCCGGCCCGGCGCGGTCTCGATCCGCACCGGCTCGTAGCCGAGCGCGGTCAGGTCGTACGGGCTCGCGCGCATGTCCAGGTCTCGGATCTCCCAGGCCAGCGCGAACGCGTCCGCGATCAGCTCGGAGTCGACGAACGGCGCGAGCTTGTAGGCCCACTTGTAGAGGTCCATGTTCGCGTGCAGGCAGCCCGACTGCTCGAGCTCGAGTTGGCCGGGCCGGCTCGGCGCGACCGCGTTGCGGCGCCGGGCGGGCTCGGTGAAGAACCGGTAGGCGTCGAAGTGGGTACAGGCCAGCCGATGCTGCTCGACGATCTTGGCAATCTGCCCGGCGTCGAATCGCAATGGCTGGCCGGTATGCCTGACCTGGCCGGCCGGCGCCCGGTACACCATCGCCCACTCGTGCAGGCCGAAGCAGCCGAGCTGCGCCGGCCGCGCAGCGGTTGCGGACAGCAACCGCCTGATCCAGCGGGCGGAGTCGGCTCGGCGCTCGCCGAGCGCGCCCGGATCCAGGCCGACCCCCGCTGGCGTCTGCCGGTACCCGGGAAAGCGCAGGTAGCCGGCCGCTGCCGGTCCGGCGAGCAGCACGGCTGGGCCGGGATGCCAGCGCCGAAGCTGGGCCGGCCGGTAGGAATAGTAGTCGAACAGGAAGTCCTGAACCGGATGCCGCTCACCGCGCCGGCGCCGGCGCAGATGCGGTTCGATCCAGGCGTCGACCCGCTGCTGATGTGCACGACGGCGCGCCGTCCAGTCCGCCTCGGCGAGCACGACCTCCTCCACGGCTACCCACCCTAGACACGGACCGCTTCGAGCAGCGCTGCGAACAGTTCCCGATCGAGTGCGCTGCCGGTCATCTCTGGGTGCCACTGCACGCCAACCGCGAACGGATGATTGGTTACCTCGATCGCCTCGACCACCCCATCCTCGGCCCAGCCGGCGGCGACCACGCCCGCGCCGAGCTGGTCGACCGCTTGATGGTGGTGGCTGGACACCTCGGCCCACCCGGCCTCGGCCGGCTCGGACCCGGCGGCGTCGCGCAGCTTGGCCAGCCGGGATCCCGCGGCCACCCGAAGCCGGTGCCGGCCGAGTGTCCCCGGCGCCGGCAGGTGGACATCGGTGCCGACCACGTCGGGCAGGTGCGCGATCAGCGTGCCACCGCAGGCCACGTTCAGCACCTGCATGCCACGGCAGACCGCAAGCAACGGCAGCCCGGAGTCGACCGCGTAGCGAGCCAGTGCGAGTTCCGCCCGGTCCCGGTCCGGGCGCAGCTGGGCCGGATCCGCCGGCGCCGGGCCGCGGTAGTGCGCCGGATCGACATCCGCGCCGCCGGTCAGCACGAGCGCATCCACCACCACGCACACCGCAGCCGGATCGCCCGCCACCGAATCGAGTGGCGGCAGCAGCATCGGGTAGCCACCGGCGGCCTCGATCGACTCGACGTACCCGCTGGGCACGAACGTGCCCGGCACCCGCCAGACCCCCCAGCTGATCTCCTCGGCGTAGCAGGCGACCCCGACCAGCGGCCGGCGTCTCGCCAGCCCATCCGCGGTCATAGCGGAGTCACGCAGGCCGCCGAGATCCCGCCGTCGACCAGAAACGTCGACGCGGTGCTGAACGACGCGTCATCGGAGGCGAGGAACGCCACCGCGGCCGCGATCTCGGACGCCTCGGCGAACCGGCCCATCGGCACATGCACGAGCCGGCGCGCGGCCCGCTCCGGATCCTTGGCGAACAGCTCGCGCAGCAGCGGGGTGTTGACCGGCCCT
>DATAFN010000215.1:0-11320 GCA_036257435.1 Actinomycetes bacterium | reverse complement strand
CTGGTCGATGAGCTGCCACCCATCCACTACCTGATTGCGATGTTCGGGGGCAGCGTCCGGGTGGCCGGCTACGCAACGTATGGCACCGGCGACCTGGCCGGCCAGGTGACCGCGGCCTTGGCCGGGCGGACCGGATGCCTGCTGGCCAACCACGGCGCGGTCACCATCGGCGACACGCTCGGTCAGGCGTACCGGCGGGCCGAGTACCTGGAGTGGCTGTGCGAGGTGTGGCTGCTGGCCAGCGCGCGGGGGGTGCCGAGGCTGCTCCCGCCGGACGAGATCGACCGGGTCGCCGCGAAGCTGGCCGGCTACGGCCGGTAGACGCCGGTCTCGGTCACGATCGCGGTGACCAGATCGGCCGGCGTCACATCGAACGCCGGGTTGAACGCGGTTGCCCCGTCCGGGGCGACCGGTTGGCCACCGATATGCGTGACCTCGGCGCTGTCCCGGTGCTCGATCGCGATCCCGCTACCGTCCGGCAAGGTCCGGTCCAGCGTCGAGCGCGGCGCCACCACGATGAACGGGATGCCGTGCCGGGCCGCGGCGAGCGCCAGCGGAAACGTGCCGATCTTGTTGGCGACATCGCCGTTCGCCGCGATGCGGTCGGCGCCGACCAGCACGCAGTCGACCAGGCCCAGGGCCATCGCGGTGGCGGCCGCGGAGTCCGGGCAGATCCGGTACGGGATTCCCGCCTCGGCCAGCTCGTACGCGGTGAGCCGGGTTCCCTGCAGCAACGGCCGGGTCTCGTCGGCCAATACCGACTCCACCTGTCCGGCCGCGGCGAGATGGCGAACGGTCCCGAGCGCGGTACCCCACGCCACCGTGGCCAGCCGGCCCGTATTGCAGTGGGTGAGGATCCGCAACGGCCGTCGCTCGCACAGCCGCAGCACCAGGTCGGCCGCGTGGCGAGACGCTTCCTGGTTGGCCTGCTCGTCCTCGGCCAGAACCGCTTGGGCCTCGGCCAGCACGGCGTCCGCACCGTCCAGCAGCCGGGCCAGCGCCCGCTGGACGCCCCAGGCCAGATTCGCCGCGGTTGGCCTAGCCGCGGCCAGCCGGGCGGACTCAGCGCGAACCTTGGCCGGATCGTCCGGATACCGGTACGCGGACAGCGCCACCCCGAGCGCGCCGGCCGCACCGAGCGCTGGTGCGCCTCGGATCGCGAGCCGGGAAACGGCGTCGATCAGTTCGTCGACCGTGGTGATGCGCAACTGTTCATAGTCGCGCGGCAGTGCGCACTGGTCGATGGTGACGATCGCACCGGCGACCCAGTCGATCGTGCGCAGCCCGACCGGAGGTCCCACGCCGGCCAGCCTAAGCGCACCTCACGCGTACAAGTCGTCCAAGCCGACGAGGAGGACGTTGCTCGGATCGGCGCCGGCGCGTAGATCCGCGTCGAAGCCGGCGGCGCTATAGCAGGCGAGCACGGTTGCGTCGGTGTCGTAGCCGCGAGTTGCGAGCAGCTGGCGAGCCCGGTGGAGCCGGTCGAGGTGATCGACGCCCATGACCGTGTCCCACCTGGCTAGGCCAAGTGAGATCACCTGGCGCGGTTTCCCGGGCCGGGTCGGGGCGAGGACGGCCACCTCGATCGGGATGTGCGTACGCCGGCCGGGATCGGCAACCGAGCCGGGGGACACCTGAATCGGGCCCGCTGGCGGGTCGCCGAACAGCTTGCCCGGTGCCGAGCCTGCGAACCGGCGGCACAGCGTGGCGAAGTGCGGTTGGACCACCAGACTGGAGAACCGCTGCGACGACTCGTACCAGACGCGGGCACCCTGTCCCTGCTCGAGCCGGGACCAGCTGCCGCGCATGATGGCCGCATAGAACGCGATCAGCGGCTCGGTAATGCGATACCGCGCGCGCCCGCTGCGGAACGGATCGGGCTCGCGGGCGAGCAGGCCGCACGTCTCTAGCACGCTCATCGGCCGAGCCAGCTCGGCTGCCCTGTGCCCCACGAACTCCGCGATGCTGCTCCACGTGACGCGGCCGTCGGCGACCGCTGCCACCACCGAGTGGTAGAGCGCATGGTCGCGTAGGTCTAGCTCGTCGCCTAACAGGTAGCGGGCTTCCCGCATCAGCGGGGTCGCCGGGTTCAGCACGGTGCGGAGCACCCAGCCGTCGAAGTCGTCCAGGTCGATCGGTAGGTCGTCGCGGATGAACTGGCGCCGGTAAGCGGGCGTTCCGCCGACCACGGAATGGACCAGGACGGCCAGCCGCGGATCAGCGATGTTCCAGAACCGCGCCGCGTCACGATAGTCAAGTGGGCGGATCACCAGCTCAACGTCGGCCTGCCCGGACAGCGGGCCGCCTAACTCGACCATCTTGTGCATGGCGGGGGTGGCGGCACCGCAGATGACCAGCCGGGTACGGCTGCGGCGGGCGTCGCCGGCGGAACCCGGCTCCGCCAGCGCCCGGCACAGCTGCACGGGCAGTTCGTGGCTGTTCTTCGCGAGGAGTGGGAACTCGTCGAGGACGATCAGGCCGGGCCGGTGCGGCGCGAGTGAGAACAGGTAGTCCAGAGCCTCGGGCCAGCTGCCGAAGTTCAGCTGGATGCCGGCGCCGACCCGGCGGCCGACCGCCGCGCCGAGCATGCGCAGCGACTCGCGCTCGGTCGCCGGCGCGGCGTCGAAGTACAGCCCACCGAGCGCCTCGGTGAGCGCGTGCAGGAGGTAGGTCTTGCCTTGCCGGCGAAGTCCCGTGACTACCGCGAGTGTCGGGCGCGCACCCTGATCGGTCGCGAACGCGACGAGTTCGGACCACTCGCGATCGCGGCCGAACATGCCCGCCGGTTTGCTGATCGCGGCGTGGGGAGCGGCCGTGAGCACGTCACTTGCGTACACACCAAGCACATATGTCTCAGATATGACCTGGTTAAACCGCCAGGCCGTGCCGCCGAGCAAGCTCGCGCACCAGTCCGGTGACCCGATCCTGGTAGGCGCGCGGCGCATAGCTGCCCTGGGCGTAGAGCTCCTGGTAGGCCGGAACGAGAGCCGGATGATGCTCGCCGAGCCAGCCCAGATACCACTCCCGAGCACCTGGCCGAAGGTGCAGCACGATCGGGGTGACCCGGTCGGCGCCCGCGTCGGCGATGGCGCGAACGCAGCGATCGAGCTGAGCCGGCGAATCGGTCAGATACGGCAGTATCGGCGCCATCAGCACGCTGCACCGCAGCCCGGCATGGGTGAGCGTGGCGCACACTTCTAGCCGCTTGCGCGGGCTCGGCGTGCTGGACTCCACCGAGCGCCAGAGCCCGTCGTCGACGAAACCGACCGACACGGCTAGCCCGACCTCGGTGACCGCTGCCGACTCGGTGAGCAGATCGAGATCGCGCAGGATCAGCGAACCCTTGGTAAGGATCGAGAACGGGTTCGCGGCGTCGCGGAGCGCGCCAAGGATCCCGCGCATGAGCCGGTAGCGGCCCTCGGCGCGCTGGTAGCAGTCGACGTTGGTGCCCATCGCGATCCGCTCGCCGGCCCAGCTTGGCCGCGCCAGCTCACGCCGCAGCCGTTCGGCCGCGTTGACCTTCACCACGATTCTCGTGTCGAAATCCCGGCCGACGTCGAAATCGAGATACGTATGCGTGTTCCGCGCAAAGCAGTAGACACACGCATGGCTGCATCCCCGATATGGGTTGATTGTCCAGCGGAACGGCATTCGGGACGCGGCCGGCACCCGGTTGATGATCGACCGGGCATGCACCTCGTAGAACGTGATGCCGCGAAACTCGGGTGTGTCGAAGCGGCGGGTGACCGCGCCGCGGTCGAACAGGGCTAGCGGCATCGGCTCGCCGTCCGCCTCCATGGGCGGATCGATGAGCCGCAGGTTGTCCCATCGCACGGTCAGCCACACCTCGTTCGAACAGATGTTCGAATCCTATCACGGCCTCCCCCCTTTGGCCGATTGGTAATGCCCAGAGGGGGGAAGCGGTTATGTCCTTACAACGGATTCGCGCTTGTTGCCGGACCTGATCTACTAGATACGGCTGGGGGGTTACCCGGCCAAGCGCCTGGGGTCGGGTTCGCTCGACCAAGGGGAGGGATTGTGATGGCGCAGGTGGACGACGACCACAGCGAGCGCGCGTCGGGCAAGGTGGCTGACAGCCTGGATGCGCAACTCGAGGGGACGGGTGGCGGACTCGTCATGCTGGCGCTCGCGATCACCGCGGCGTTCGGGGTACTGGGTGCGGCTGGGATCGAGGTCGTTGCGTTCTTGCTGAGCTGACGACTCGGGAGTGCGGCTAGCACTCAAGGCGGACCGGGAGTTCTCGAGGCCCTCGAGAGTGCCCGGTCCTGTCTTGTTCGCCGCAGCGCGACGGCTGCGGCCAGCCCGAGCAGGTAGCCGGCAGCCGCGGCTGGTAGCCAGCCCCCGTACCGGACATACGGCGTGTGCCGCAATGCCAACGGCACGTTGATGATCTCGACCCCGCGCTGATCCGTGCCCATGACCGTGCCGAGTCGCCGCCCGGTGGCGTCGTACGCGGTCGTTACCCCGGTTAACGTGGAGTGCATGACCGGCCGTCCGGTCTCCGCCGCCCGCAGCGCCGAGGTGGCCGCGTTCCGCCATGGTCCCCAGCTGTCCTGGAACGTGGACGTGGCAATCTGGAACACCAGCACATCGGCGCCGCGCCGGACCAGATCCCTGCTAAGGTCCGGGAACGCCGACTCGAAGCTGATCAGCGGGCCGATCTCGATCCGGCGACCGCCGGCAAGCTCGATCGGCATCAGTACTGCCGTATGACCGCGCCGCCGGTCCTCGGCGGCCGCCTCAGTCAGCCGGCCGATCCAGCCGAACAGCCGGCGCATCGGGATGTACTCCCCGAACGGAACCAGGCGCCGCTTGTCGTAGTGAGCGAACTCTCCGGTCTGGTCGAGCAGGATCGATGTCTTGTAGATGCCGCCTGCCCCTGGTCGCCGCGCGTCTACATTGACCAGCAGCGGAGCACCGGTCAGGCGGGACAGCTCGATCAGGCGCGCCATCAGGTCCGGCCGGGTGTTCAGGTCGAAGCCAACGCTGCTTTCCCCCCACACGACCAGGTCGAGCGGCGGCTCGACCGGGCCAGCTGCCACCAGGCTGCGGGTCAGCGCATCGCCGGCGTCGAACCTGGTCGTCGGGTCGTGCACCACGCCGGGTTGCACGAGGGCGACCCGGAGCGTTCCCGTTCCGGTCGGTTCCGGAATGGCGATCGCCCAGCCGCCCATGACGGCCACCGCCAGCGCCCCGGCGCCGATCGGATACCAGCGCCAGCGCGACCCGCCGATGGCCGCGAGCAGGATCACCACGTTCATCAGGACGATGAACGCCCCGATCAACCACGGCCCGCCGAGCGCGGCCAGCGCGCGCACCGGCGGCACGTTCCACTGGCTGGCGCCCAGCAGCGCCCATGGTCCGCCGAGCTTGTCCCAGGAGGTGGCCCATTCGACGAGAACGACCGCGGCCGGCAGCGCGGTAACGGCGAGCGCCAGCCGCGGTCCGGTCCACGGCTCGCGCAGCACCCACCACGCCAGTACCGCCCAGGCCAGCCACAGCACGCCGAGCATCGCGGCGATCGCGACCAGGAACACGGTCAGGTTCGGCAGCAGCCAGTAGTACATCCCAAGCACGAACCCGCCACCCCAGAGCCAACCGCGCAGTGCCGCCTCTCGGGTCGTCGGCGCGGATCGGATGAGGAGCAGCAGGGGGATCAGTGCGATATAGGCGAGCCACCACAGTGACGGCCGAGGCAGCGAAAGCGTCGGCAGCCAGCCGGCGAGAAACGCCCACAGCCGACGCGAACGGAGCCATGGCCACCTGCGCACTCGCCCATCTTGACGCCGATCGGCCGGACGAGCAGTGGTCGGCGCGACCCGCCGGCTCTGAACAGCACCCTCAACCGCCGCGCCAGAGCACCGGCAGCTGGATTACGAAGACTTCGGAACGGACAGCGGTATCCGGCCGCCGTGGCGGCCGGATACCGGGTCAGAGCGCTGAACTAGCTGGTCAGAGCGATCCACGGTACTGGTCGTCGTAGTCGGATCCGCGGCGGCCGGAGCCGGCGCGGCGCCCGAACAGCGAGCCGAACGCGTCTTTGAGCTTCTCCATCGCGCCCTTCGCCTGTCCCTTGGCCTGGTCCGCGCGGCCTTCGTGCTCCATCAGCTCGTTGCCAGTGATCTTTCCGGTGGCTTCCTTGGCCCGGCCCTTCCAGATCTGACCCTGGTTGCGCATCTTGTCATCGGTACCCATGATCAGCCCCTTCCGTGGGTTCGGACGCGTATACCCGGTCGGCTCGATGCCACGCGTGGTGAGCCGCGGCGGCGCCAGTGCGACCGCTACAGCAGGAAGCCGGCCTGGAAGGGGTCGTCGGGGTCGAGGAAGTACTGGGCCGTGCCGGTCAGCCAGGCCCGGCCGGTGATCGTCGGGACGATCGCGGTCCGCCCGCCCACCGACGTCTCCTCGACGATCCGGCCGATGAATCGGGTGCCGATGAACGACTCGTTGACGAGCTCCTCACCGACGTCGAGCTCGCCACGGGCGTGCAGCTGGGCCAGCCGAGCCGAAGTGCCGGTGCCGCACGGAGACCGGTCGAACCAGCCGGGATGGATTGCCATTGCGTGCCTGGATACCTTCGCGTCCGATCCGGGCGCCACGAACTGCACATGATGGCACCCGGAGATCTCCGGATCGAGCGGATGCTCCGGGCGGGTCGTCGCTGTGCCGTTGACGGCCTTCATGATGGCCAGCCCGGCATCGAGGATCTCCTGCTTGGCCGCCCGGTCGAAGGGAAGCCCGACCGCGTCCAGCGGCAGGATTGCGTAGAAGTTTCCGCCGTACGCCATGTCGTAGCGCAACTCGCCCAGCCCGGGGACGGATGTCACGCAGTCCAGGCCCCAGACGAACGAAGGCACGTTGCGGATCGTCACCGAACGTGCCACGCCGCCCACAACCTCGACCGAGGTCTCGACCAGCCCGGCCGGGGTGTCGAGCCGGATCACCGTCGTCGGTTCGGTCACCGGCACCATCCCGGTTTCCACCAGAACGGTGGCGACGCCGATCGTGCCGTGCCCGCACATCGGCAGGCAGCCGGAAACCTCGATGAACAGCACCCCGATGTCGGCATCCGGCCGGGTCGACGGCTGCAGGATCGCCCCGCTCATCGCCGAGTGCCCGCGCGGCTCGTACATGAGCAGCGTTCGCAGGTGGTCGAGGCGCGCGATGAAATGGGTGCGCCGCTCGGCCATCGTGGCGCCCGGAATCACGCCGACCCCGCCGGTGATCACCCTGGTCGGCATGCCCTCCGTGTGCGAGTCGACCGCGTGGAAGACCCGGCTGCTGCGCATCGCCGCCCCTGCCGCTAGCTCGCGCTACCTCTGGCGCTACCGGAGACCGGCCGTCAGGACCCGCTCGGTGGCCGCCTTGATCTCGCCCGCGATCTCGTCCGGCAGCGGTAGCCGAGGCGACCGGCACGGCCCGCCATAGTGGCCGGCGATGTCCATGGACAGCTTGATGGCCTGGACGAACTCGGTCTTCGAGTCCCAGCGCAGGAGCGGATGGAGCGCGCGGTAGACCGACACTGCGGTGGCTAGATCACCGCCGATTGCGGCCCGGTAGAGCTGAACGCATGCGTGTGGCAATGCGTTGGCGTACCCCGCTACCCAGCCCTTGGCGCCGGCCAGGGCAAGCTCGAGCAGTACGTCGTCGGCGCCGATGAGCAGGTCAAGGCCGGGCGCGCGCTCGGCCAGCTCGTACGGCCGGCGTACGTCACCACTGAACTCCTTGACCGCCACGATCAGGCCCTCGCCGTGCAGCCGGGCCAGCAACGCCGGAGTGAGGTCCACCTTCGTGTCGTACGGATTGTTGTACGCGACCACGGGCAGCCCGACCTTGGCGACCTCGGCGTAGTGCGCGATCACGGTCGGCTCGTCGGCGCGGTATGCGGTTGGTGGCAACAGCATGACGGCCCGGGCGCCGGCCTCGGCCGCCTGCTCGGCCCAGCCACGGGCCTCGACCGCCCCGTAGGCGGCCACCCCCGGCATGACCACGGCATCAGGGGTGGCGGCGATCGCGGTTCGGACCACCGCGGCTCGTTCGTCGGCGGTCAGCGTCTGGTACTCGCCGAGCGAACCGTTGGGCACCACGCCGTCGCAGCCGGCCGAGATCAGCCAGCGGACATGGTCGGCGTACCGGTCTAGATCCACGGAGAGATCGGCGCGCATCGGGAGCGCAGTAGCGACGAGCACGCCGTGCCAGGGCTGGTCATTAGTCACGCTCGTCATCATGCCTTACCGCGCCCGGCGCGTCCTGACCTCGGTCCGCGGGTGCCCACCCGCGGTTCAGCGCACGGCGAATCCGGCCAGCCCCTCCGGCGGTTCCTCATACACCTCGATCGAGTCGACGCTTGCCTGATTCGGTCCCCGCCGAGCCCACGTGATCATGTGTTCGACCCGATCGGGCGGACCCTCGAACACGGCCTCGACGGCCCCGTCCGCCCGGTTGCGAACCCAGCCGGAGACACCGTTCCGGTCGGCCAAGCGCCGGGTCGTGTCTCGGTAGAAGACACCCTGGACCAAGCCATAGACGATCACGCGACGGCGAACCGTGGCGGGCGGCACGCGCCCAGGCTACGTGCACATGACGCGCCAACCGGCAGGCGGCGCCGTTCGCCGGCCGTCCAAGCGGCGTGGTCGCCGCTGCGGGTGTGGACACCGGCGATGACCGAACGAACGAGCGCAACCGGGGCGAGATCGCACGAATGAGGATCGGGCGAATGGCCGATACAGGATCCGAGTTGGCTCGCCCATGCTGGGTGGTGGCAGCGATACGAACCTTGCTGGGGGGTGGGGCCAGTGTCCGGTAGACGATGGCTTTGCGTTCGGCGCAAGTCGTACCGGATGGCGGGGGTGAGTCGCAGGCCGCGCTGGCGGACGCGGTGCGACTCTCGAGTAGTGGTGTGCGCGCGCACGCATTCCCGTACCTACAACTGCCGGCGCGCCGGCTGAGGGGGTGGGAGGCTTACCCTCATAGTTGTGCGACGACTGCTCAGCCCGCGCTGGCTGGCGCTGCATGCCCTGGCTGTGGTCATGGCGACGACCTGCCTGGCGCTGGGTTGGTGGCAGTGGCGGCGCGGTCAGGCCGGTAATGCGCGCAGTTTCGCCTACGCGCTCGAGTGGCCGACCTTCGCGATCTTCATCCTGTTCATGTGGGGCCGGATGATCTATGACGAGCTTCGGCCGCCGGTGTCCGGGCCCGCTCGCCCCGCTTCGACTACGCGGGCCACCGTGCCGGATCCGGCGCCCGGGCCGGCGGCAGCGGTAGACCCGGACGACGACCCGGAGCTTGCGGCGTACAACCGCTACCTTGCCGAGTTGAACGCCCGAGCCGAGCGATATCGTCAGTGATCCTGCTCGGCCGGCTTGCCATCGGTCGGTGCGGGGCCTCAGGTGCCGTGTCAGGGAGGAAGGCTCGTCGCCGTGAATGGCGCCCTCATCCGCTTCCGGATCATCGCGTATGTGGTCGGTGTGGTCCTGCTGCTGCTCGTCGGGGTGGCGATGCCGGTGAAGTACATCGGTGGCGACCCGAGCCTGGTCGAGACCATCGGGCCGATCCACGGCTTTCTCTACATCGTCTACCTGGTGCTCGCATTCGATCTTGCCCGGCGGGCGCGCTGGTCACTGCGCCGGACCGTGCTCGTCCTGCTGGCCGGCACGGTGCCGTTCCTGTCCTTCGTGGCCGAGCGGAAGGCCACCTCCTGGGTGCGGAATCCGGACGGCGACGCGGTGTTGACGGGTGCCTGAGCGTGCTGCTCGGGCTCGATCGTGGGCGCGTTCCTAGGGGTACCCTGAGCGGATTTCTGGGGGCGTCCCGGATTCCGGTTGCCCACGCGCGTTCATAGCGTGGACGGTGTGGATCTTGCCGTCGCGATTGCCGATGCCGGATCGGGGTTCAGCTGGTTGTACCTAGCCGTGCTGTTACTGGTAGCCGCGGACGCGATCGTGCCGTTGATCCCTGGGGAGACCGCGGTTATCGCGGCCGGTGCCCTCGCCGCGAGCGGTGGCACCGCACTGGGAGCGGGGTCACCGAATCTGCTGGTGGTGTGCGCCGCGGCCGCTCTGGGCGCCTGGCTGGGCGACAACCTCGCGTATTCGCTCGGCTGGCGCGCCGGGCCGTATGCCGTCGCGCGGGTCCTCGGATCCCGCCGCGGCCCGGCGGTCTACGTGAAGGCGGAACGCGCGCTCGCCAGGCGAGGTGCGGCGGTCATGCTCGCGGCCCGCTTCATCCCGGGGGCCAGGACCGCGACGACGATCGGGGCGGGCGTGGTCGGTTATCCGCGCGCCAGGTTCCGCTGGATCATCGCGGTTGCCGACTCCTGCTGGGCGATCTATGTCGGGCTGCTCGGCTATCTGGGCGGGCGAACATTCGAGGACAACCTGATGGCCGGCGTGGCCACCGGACTAGGCGTCGCACTGCTGTGCGCGGCCGGGCTCGAACTCCTGCACCTGGCCCGGTCGCGTCGGACCCGCTCGGATCGTGGAGCGACCGATCGTGGGACCATCGGTCGTTCAGGAGCGACCGCGGACGACGAGGTCGTCGAGAAGCCGCTCGCTGGCGCGGGTCACCGCATCGACAGCCGCCTCGAACGCAGCGGCGTTGTGCGGCGCCGGAGCGCGGAAGCCGGAGATCTTGCGGATGTACTGGAGCGCGGCGGCCCGGACGTCGTCGCTGGTGACCGTCTCGGTGAAGGGCGGGCGCAAGGTCTTGATGCTGCGGCACATGCCGTCCAGTCTGCCTCGGCGGTCGTGCGGCAGAATCAGCACCGTGCTGGATCAGCTCATCACCTACCCGGCGACTAGCCGTCCCGACCTGTTGGCCACTCCGGTTCTCGATGCAATTGCCGGCGGCAGCAGCGCCGGGCACTCTCTTGCCGATGATCAGATCCAGGTCACGGAGATCGATCCGAGGCTGGCCGACACCGCCGAGTTCTGCGCCAGGTACGGGGTAGCCGCCGAGGAGTCGGCGAACTGCGTGGTCGTGGCGGCGCGCCGTGGCGGCGTCGAAACACTGGCGGCCTGTGCCGTGCTCGCAACCACTCGAGCCGATCTGAACAACCTCGTGCGCCGGCATCTCGCAGCGCGGAAGGTGTCGTTCCTGCCGATGGAGCGGGCGGTGGCGGCGACCGGAATGGAGTACGGCGGGATCACGCCGTTCGGGCTGCCCGCCGACTGGCCGCTGCTGCTGGATGCGGCGGTGGTCCGCACCGACCGGGTGGTCGTCGGAAGCGGGGTCCGGCACTCCAAGCTGGTGGTTCCCGGCCGGGTGCTGGCCTCGCTCGGCAAGGCCGAGGTGCTGGAGG
>DATAFN010000205.1:0-2500 GCA_036257435.1 Actinomycetes bacterium | reverse complement strand
GCTGGCGCTGGCCACCGGCCGGTTGGGCGGCTGCGGCTGCGGGCAGACCCTCGATTCCCAGCATCGCCGCCCGGTCGCCGTGCAGGTCAGTGTGCCGATCGGGCTGCTGCTCGGCCTGGACGACACGCACCCGGCGGAGGTGACCGGCTACCGGCCGATCCCGGCCGAGACCGCGCGCCGGCTGGCCGCGCACGGCACCTGGCGGCGGCTGCTCACCGACCCCGCCTCCGGGACCCTGCTCGACTACGGCCGCACCCGGTATGAACCCCCGCCCGATCTGGTCGAGCACGTGCACGCCCGAGACCGGTCCTGCCGCTGGCCCGGCTGCGACAAACCCGCCCCGGGCTGCGATGTCGACCACACACTGCCCTACCCGGACGGACCCACCGCGGCCGGCAACCTCGGCCCGCTGTGCGAAGCCCACCACGTCGGCAAACACCACACCAGCTGGACAGTGCGCCAACCGTCACCCGGCCGGTTCGAATTCATCAGCCCCACCAGACACACCCACACCGTCACCCCGGACCCCATCGGACCCACCATCGACGAAAACGAATACACCACCGGTGACCCCGACCCGCCGAACCCGGCCAACCCCGACCCGCCAACCACAGCCAACCCCCCGCAGGCTGCCGACAACCCACCGTTCTGACTGGCAACGGCCGAGCAACCATGGGCTGGCACAACCCACCGATCCCTTGGAAGGAATTCGAACGCCGCCTGTCCTGGGCGGCGCCGGGAGTAACTGCGTCCACCGAGGCAGAACGCGTGCCTCCACCGTCGCGGCATCCGGCAGCCGAACCGGCCGAACACGCTCCGCATCCGCCGGCAGAACCCGGACCCGCCTGGGCCGAACTGCACTGCCACTCGTCCTACAGCTTTCTCGACGGCGCGAGCGACCCGCACGCACTGGTGGCTGAAGCGGCTCGGCTGGGTGTCGAGGCACTGGCGATCACCGACCACGACGGCATGTACGGCGTGGTCCGGCTGGCCGAGGCCGCGCGGGACAGCGGCGTGAGCACGGTATTCGGCGCGGAGCTGAGTCTCGACCTCACCGAACGCCAGACCGGCCGGCCGGATCCGGAGGGGCGTCACCTGCTGGTGCTCGCCCGGAACGCCGAGGGCTACGGGCGGCTGTCCAGTGCCATCAGCACCGCCCAGATGCGCGGCGGAGCGAAAGGGCGTCCGGTCTATGACGAAGGCGAGCTGGCGAACGCGCACGAAGGTCACTGGGTCGTACTCACCGGCTGCCGCAAGGGCTCGGTTCCGGCGGCACTGGCGAACCACGGCCTCGAGGCAGCCGAAACCGAACTGCACGTGCTGATCGACATGTTCGGACGCGACAACGTCAGAGTCGAGCTCGTTGACCACGATCAACCTCTCGACGACGCCCGCAACGACGCGCTGTTCGACCTGGCCGGCCGAGTGGGCGTGGGCGTGGTCGCGTCGAACAACGTGCACTACGCCGCTCCTGCTGACGCCCCGCTGGCCCAGGTGCTCGCGGCGGTACGGGCGCGCAGCAGCCTCGACGAGTTGACCGGCTGGTTGCCGGCGAACGGCACCGCTCATCTGCGCTCCGGGCACGAGATGGCCATCCGGCTGGCCCGGTTCCCCGGGGTGCGCGAGGCCACGGTCGAGCTCGCCCGCGAGTGTGTATTCGACTTCCGGGTAGTCGCCCCGAACCTGCCCGATCGCACCGTCGGAGAGGGCCACTCCGACGCGAGCTGGCTGCGGTATCTGGTCGCCAAGGGCGCCTGGACGCGCTACGGCGCGCGCGGCATCCCGGAGACCAAGCAGGCTTACCAGCAGCTCGACCACGAACTCGCGGTCATCGAGCAACTGGGCTTCCCCGGCTACTTCCTCATCGTCCACGAGATCACCCAGTTCTGCCGCGAGCAGGGCATCCTGTGCCAGGGCCGGGGCTCGGCGGCCAACTCGGCGGTCTGCTATGCGCTGGGCATTACCAGCGTCGACCCGATCTACCACCAGCTGTTGTTCGAGCGGTTCCTGTCGACGGGTCGAGACGGCCCGCCGGACATCGACGTCGACATCGAGAACGGCCGACGCGAGGAGGTCATCCAGCACGTCTACGACCGCTATGGCCGCGACCGTGCCGCGCAGGTCGCCAACGTCAACACTTACCGCCCGAAGATGGCGGTGCGCGACGTCGCGCGAGCGCTCGGCTACAGCCCCGGTCAGGCCGATGCTTGGAGCCGCCGCCTCGACTTCCGCCTCGGCCCGCAGGTGGGCCCGCGCGGTGAGAAAGAGCCGGCCAAGCCGCTGCCGCCGGAGGCCGCGGACGACGCCGACCTCCCGCCGCTGCTGGCGGCACTGGTCGCCAAGATGCAGCGGCTGCCGCGGCACCTGTCGATCCACTCCGGCGGCATGGTGCTCTGTGACCGCCCGATCGGCGAGGTCTGCCCGGTCGAGTGGGCGACGATGCCCAACCGGAGCGTCCTGCAGTGGGACAAGGACGACTGTGCCGCCGCCGGGCTGGTCA
>DATAFN010000094.1:0-2796 GCA_036257435.1 Actinomycetes bacterium | reverse complement strand
CCTCTCTCGAGCGCATGACTGCTACGCCCAACGGCTCGGCTTGGAGCCCACCGAGGAACGCTTAGGTGGGCTCCTCTATCGCGGCGCCGAGGGCGAGTTCGCGCTGTTCGAATCGGCAGGTGCCTCGCCAGGCACGTTCACGCAGATGGTCTGGGAAGTGGACGACATCGACCAGACCGTCGCCGCCTTGAGTCGGCGCGGGGTCGTCTTCGAAGAGGTCGACGTGCCCGGGCTGAAGACAATCGACGCGATCGCCGAGATCGCCGATAACTACGCAAGTAAGGGCCGAGGTGAGCGGGCCGCCTGGTTTCGCGACAGCGAGGGGAATGTGCTCGCGATCAGCCAGGCGATGCCAATCGCCGAGTCGCCCGCGCGGCAATCGAGGCACTCACGATGAGTCTGGCGGTCGAGCTCGAGCCGCGCGGCATGCTGATGCTGTGCCTCCGTCCCGAGACCTGGCGCGACGCGGAAGAGGCAATCCGCGAGACGCGCACAGACATCGGTCACGGCCCGGCGCAGCACGCCGGCCCGCCCTCCGGTGCTGCGCGCGCGGGATGTCGAACTCGATCCCTCCCGGCGCACCGCCGAACGGGACGGCCGGCTGCTGTCGCTGACCCCGAAGGAGTTCGGGGTGCTGCAACGGCTGCTCGCCGCCGACGGCGACCTGGTCAGCGCGGAGACGCTGCTGGACAAAGTATGGGACGAGCACGCCGACCCGTTCACCAACGCCGTGCGCATCACCGTCAGCACCCTGCGCCGCAAGCTCGGCGATCCACCACTGATCGAAACCGTGACCGGCGCCGGATACCGGATCGCCCCATGACCTGGCGGCTGACCGCCCGCAGCCGGCTCACCCTGCTGTACTCCGGCCTGGTACTGGCCGCCGGGTTGCTGCTCACGGCGCTGACATACCTGCTGCTGTTTCACAGCCTGAAGCTGTACATCAACGACGCGATGTACAAGCTGCTGACCCAGGCCGCGCCGGCGCTGCTGGCGGTGGCCGCGCTGGCCGGGCTGACCGGCTGGCTGGTAGCCGGGCGGATACTGCGCCCGATCCGCACAATCTCCGGCACCGCCAACCGGCTGTCCGCCGAGAACCTGTCCGAACGGATACCCGTCCGCCAGCCGGCCGACGAACTCGCCACGCTGGCCGCCACCATCAACAGCATGCTGGACCGCATCCAGCACGGCATCGCCGAATGCGACCGGATCCTCAACAGCCAGCGCCTGTTCGTCGCCAACGCCGCGCACGAACTACGCACCCCGCTCACCACCATGCGCACGCCATCGACGTCACCCTCGACGGCGAACCCAACCGGGCCGAACTCATCGCGATGGCCCGCGACATCGCCACCGCCGTCGAAACCAGCCAGCGCACCCTGGACGGGCTCCTGATCCTGGCCCGCAGCCAAGCCGGCCCGCCCCGCCCGACGCCCGTGGACCTGGCCGCGGTCGCCGCCGCGGCGGTCGCCGACGCCGCCGACCGGGCAGCCAACGGGGCCATCACCTTGCAGGCCGACCTGCGGCCGGCGCCGGCCAGCGGCGAGCCGGTACTGCTGGAACGGATGGCCGGCAACCTGCTGGACAACGCGCTGCGCTACAACCACACCGGCGGACACGTCACGGTCACCTCCGGCACCGCGGACGGGCACGCGTTCCTATGGGTCGTCAACACCGGCCCGCCGGTCACACCGGAAGAGGAACGACGGCTGTTCGAACCGTTCATCCGTGGCGCCACCAACGGCACCCGCGGCGCCGGGCTCGGCCTGTCCATCGTCCGCGCGGTCGTCACCGCGCACCACGGAGAGATCTCCAGCACCGCCCGGCCGACCGGCGGCATGGACATCGCCGTACACCTGCCACAGGCCCCTATATCCCGGTGATGGTCAGCAGGCGGTGCCTAGCGCCCCGGCCGTCGCTGGGAAGCCGACCTTCATGATCACTTCGTTGCTGGGCGCGGTTCCGAGCCAGGGTGCGCCGCGTTCCGTAAGCGGATCCCCAAACGGACACGCCGCGACCCGGATCGCGACGCCGGTCGGGGCCGGCGCTGCCCGAGGTCCTGTGTACGAACCGGCCCAGATAGCTCGTCTCAGATATGCACAGCGACGTTCTCGATGCAGAGGCCCTCGGGCGTCTCGGCCAGCACGATCAGCCCGGCCACCGACCCATCCGCCACCGCCACGGTCACCGCGCGCTCCGCGATGACGTGCCGGTAGTTCGCGGTCATCGGGCCAGGAAGCCCGCCGGTCCGCGGGACATAGTGCCGGTACGCGGCATCCACGAGCTCCGTCACTGCTGCCACGTCGGCTTCGGTCGCGCGCCGCATCAGGTATCCCGCCACCGCTTTAGTGTCCCGTGATGGTTTCCGTGGCTGGCACGGATGCCGACCCGGTCGCCGCCCGGGCAGGCTCGGCCCCATGAAGAACGACCTTCGAACTGGCACCCGATCCTGGACGGGCTCGGTCGGCCGTGTGGTGAGGCAGCCGGTGCTGCGCCGGGTCCTGCCCGGCATGCTGGTCTCCGCCCTGGGCGACGGGATGAGCATGGTGGCGGTGGCCTGGTTGGCGGTGCAGATCGCGCCCCCCGACCAGGCCGGCGTCTGGACCGGGCTGGCGGTGGCGGCGTACGCGCTGCCGGCCCCGGTCGGCGCGGCCCTGCTCGCCCGGTTCGTGCGCCGGTTCCGGGGCGCGCAGCTGGTCGCGGTGGATGCCTCGCTGCGGGCAGTGGCGCTGGGCCTGATCGCGATCCTGGCCGCGGCCGGGCAGCTGAAGCCGGTCGGGTACGTAGTGTTGCTCG
>DATAFN010000100.1:0-3118 GCA_036257435.1 Actinomycetes bacterium | reverse complement strand
CAGCAGCCGGTCGCGCAGCGCCTTGGCCACCGTGGACTTCCCCGAGCCGGAAAGCCCGGTGAAGAACACGGTGAGACCGCGCCGAGTGGGCTCGGAGTCCGGCGCCCCGACCAGCCGGCCCGGAACCAGGATGGCCGGCAGCGACCCGGTGTCCACGGCGGCGATGACGTCGCTGGGCAGCAGCAGATGGGAGGCGCCGTATCGGGCGGCCAGGTTGGCCCAGGCGTATCCGTGGCTGGCCGCATCCGGAGTGATCGGCAGCGGAATCGGCACGACCAGCGTGTCGAGCTTGGCGTTGCCGACCGCCTGCACCGTCTGCTGCACCAGCCGAGGCGCGGGGTAGGAGCCGAGCGCACGTTCCCTGATCTGGACCAGCAGCAGGACGGTCGCCGGCTCGATGCCGAGCTCGGCCGCGGCCGAGCGAATCGTGTCCAGGTCGGCGTCCGACGGCGGATCGGCCACCGGCACCGCGAGCACCGCCCCGCGTGCGCCGGCCAGCTGGGCGGCGACCTCGGCGGGGGTAGCCGGCAGGTCGGCGAAGCGCCGGTAGGCACCGGCCGCGCCCGATTCGCGCAGCGAGCGCGCCTCGCCACCGATCCGGTACCGGTGCTCGTTCACTTCCACCAGCTCGGTCACTGCCAGTAGTCCGACCGGGGCACCTTCCGGATCGCGCAACATCAGCTCGGAACCGACGGCGAGCCCGGCCGGCGCGGTGCCCACCCGGTCCAGGATCAGGATGGGGCGGTCGAGTGCGCCCCGGAGTGCCAGATCGAGGTCGTCGACTTCGTCCGGCTCGAGATCGAGTCTCATCTCCGGTAGCGCGGCGGCGGCAGGCACCGGCCGATTCTCGCACGCAGCCGACCCAAGGACGCTGATCATGCCACGACCGGCCCGGTCTTGGTTACGCTCCCGATAAGCGCCGCTGAGGCGCCGTGGAGCCCGAGGAGCGGCGATGCGGATCGTCACGATCTCGTCCGCGTACGGAGCCGGTGGCAGCGTGGTCGGACCGGCGGTCGCCGACCGGCTCGGGCTGCCGTTCGTCGATCGGGCCATCCCGGAGGCCGTCGCGGCTGAGATCGGCTGCTCGCTCGAGTCCGCGCTGGTGCACGACGGCCGTACCGAGACCGGACTGGGCCGGGTGCTGATGGCCACCGCGCGAATGCCGAACATCACCCTCGGCGGTCTGGAGAGCTACCTGTCGCGGCCGGACCTGATGCCGGAGGAGGAGTACGTCCGCAAGACCGAGGCCTACATCACCTCGGTGGCAACCACCACCGGCGGGGTGATCCTCGGCCGAGCCGGCGCATTCGTGCTGGCCGACCATCCCAGAGCGCTACACGTCCGGCTCGACGGGCCGGTGGACGCGCGGGTGGCCCAGGCGGCCAGCCTGCACGGCCGGGACCTCGCCTCGGCGCGCAAGCGAATGCAGGAAAACGACCGGGCCCGTGCCTCCTACGTGCAGCACTTCTATCGGGCCGACACGAACGAGGCGCGGCACTATCACCTGGTGATCGACTCGACCGCACTGCCACTGGATGCCGTGAGCGATCTGATCGTCGGCGCGGCTCGAGCGATGGACGCGGCGCCGGCGTCCTGAACGTCCCAGCGCATGGCACGATCAGCGCTATGTCCAGCGCGCCCAGCGTCTCGTACTCGATAACCGTCCGGCTGGAGGCCCCGGCCCGGGGCAACGCTGCCAGCCGGCTCACGCACGTGGTCGAGTCGGCCGGTGGGGTTGTGACCGCGCTGGACGTGACCGCATCCGGGCACGAGCGGTTGCGGATCGACGTCACCTGCCAGGCCATCGACACCGCGCACGCCGATCAGCTGGTCGAGGCGATGCGCGGCATCGACGGCGTCACCGTCGGCAAGGTCAGCGACCGTACGTTCCTGATGCATCTCGGCGGGAAGATCGAGATGTCGGCGAAGGTCCCGATCCGCAACCGCGACGACCTCTCGCTGATCTACACCCCGGGGGTGGCGCGGGTCTGCCAGGCGATCGCGGCCAATCCGGAGGACGCCAGGCGGCTGACCATCAAACGCAACTCGGTGGCGGTGGTCACCGACGGATCGGCGGTGCTCGGTCTGGGCAACCTCGGCCCGAGTGCCGCGCTGCCGGTGATGGAGGGCAAGGCCGCGCTGTTCAAGCGGTTCGCCGGCATCGACGCCTGGCCGATCTGCCTGGACACCCAGGACGTGGACGAGATCGTGCGGACCGTTCAGCTCATCGCACCCGGGTTCGCCGGGATCAACCTCGAGGACATCTCCGCGCCGCGCTGCTTCGAGGTCGAATCGCGGTTGCGCGAGCTGCTTGACATCCCGGTCTTCCACGACGACCAGCACGGCACCGCAATCGTGGTGCTGGCCGCGCTCCACAACGCGTTGCGGGTGGTTGGAAAGACTTTGCCGAAGGTTCGGATCGTCATGGTCGGTGCCGGTGCCGCCGGGACTGCGATCCTGTCGTTGCTGTTCGACGCCGGGGTGCGGGACGTCATCGTGGCCGACCGCTCCGGCATCATCCATCGCGACCGACCCGATCTGGCGGCGGACCTGCAGTGGGTGGCCGAGCGCACTAACCTCCGCGGGCTGACCGGCGATCTGAGGACCGCGCTGACCGGCGCCGACGTGTTCATCGGGGTATCGGCGCCCGATCTGCTCACCGGCGCCGACATCGCCACGATGGCCGCTGACGCGGTGGTGTTCGCGCTGGCCAATCCGGTGCCCGAGGTCGATCCGGAGGCGGCCAGCGAGCACGCGGCGGTGGTGGCGACCGGCCGCTCCGACTTCCCGAACCAGATCAACAACGTGCTGGCGTTCCCTGGAATCTTCCGTGGTCTGCTGGACGCGCACAGCCACCGGATCACACCGCCGATCCTGCTGGCGGCGGCACGTGCGCTGGCCGCCGCGGTCTCGGACGACGAGCTCAACGCGAACTACATCGTGCCGAGCGTCTTTCACCCCGATCTGGCCCAGGTGGTTGCACTGGCGGTGCGCGAGGCCGCAATGATGGACGCATGAGCACAGGGCTAACCGGTCGGCTCGTGGTTGCTACCCCGCTGCTCGTCGACCCGAACTTCCGGCGGACCGTGGTGCTCATCCTCGATCATGACGAGGACGG
>DATAFN010000037.1:0-2057 GCA_036257435.1 Actinomycetes bacterium | reverse complement strand
AGCCCGGGTGGGCGCCGAGGTTACCGAAGCCGCAACCATCGCCGCCGGGCTGCGAGTTCCACGGGCGATCGGCGATTTCATCATGCTCGCCGTGCTACGCCGCAGTGGTGGCACCGCCGTGGCGGTCAGCGACGAGGCGATGCTGGCGGCGGTTCGCGAGCTCGACCGGCTGGAAGGCATCTTCCCGGCGCCGGAGGGCGCCGCGTGCGTGCCGGCGGTCCGAGAGCTCGCTGCCACCGGTGTGATCCAGCCGGATGAGCTGGTCGTGATCTTCAACACCGGCTCCGGGCTGAAGTATCTCTGACCCGGTCACGGCAGGCGCGGCTTATACCTCGATCGCCCGGTATCCGACGCCGGCCGGGGCGGGCACCCGGCTCGGGTGGAGCAGGTGCCCGAGCAGCTCGACGCCGTCCACCAGGCGCGGTCCGGGCCGGGAGAAGGAGGCGGCCGCGTCGACCGCGTACACCCGATCCGCACCGAGCGCGGCGAGCCGGTCGCGGTACTGCTCAGCCTGAGCCGCCGCCTCGTCGACGTACGCTCCGCACGGCATCACCACGACGACTTCCGGAGCTACCGCGAGCAGGTCATCCCAGCGAGCGGTCCGCGACTGGCCGCCCGGCTCTCCGATCGAGTTCGCGCCCCCCGCCAATGCGATCATCTCCGGGACCCAGTGGCCGCCGATGAAGGGCGGATCCAACCACTCCAGCGCGAGTACCCGTGGCCGGTCCGCGCCGGCTACGGCCGTCTGTACCAGGTCGAGCCGCCGCTGCAGATCCGTCCGCAGCGTGTGGCCCGCCGCCGGGATCGCCGCGGCGTTGCCCAGCGTCTGCGCGTCGGTAAGCACGTCGGCCAGCGTCAAGGGGTCGAGCGAGAGCACGCCGGGATGGCCGGGCAGCCGGCTGGCGACTGCGCGCACGTCGTCGTAGGACACCGCACAGACCGCGCAGACCGCTTGGGTCACGATGAGCTGCACGTTCAGGTCGCGTAGCGCGTCCTCGTCCAGCTCATACAGCGCTTGGCCGCGTCCGACCCGTTCCCGCACGGCCGCGTCGACCTCGGCCGGCGGCAGCCCGGCTGGGATCACTGAGCGGGTCAGCCGGGCCCGTGTGGTTGCCTCGGGCGGGAAGTCGCACTCGTGCGTGACGCCGACCACGTTGTCGCCCAGTCCGAGCGCGAACAGCATCTCGGTCGCCGAGGGCACAAGGCTCGCGATCCGCATGGGTTCACTATCGCACCGAGCGCCCCGGCGACGGTTTCACAACCGGCGCGCGGGAGACTCTGTAGGCCCATGCTCGGGAGTCTCGGTCGGTCGTGACACCCGCGCGACTCGTCGAGATCTCTACGGGAGCGAGACATGCGACAGCGGCGCGGCACGGCGCTTCTTGGCTGCCTGGTGGCGGTGGGGACCGGACTGCTCGGCTGCGGTGGCGACACTCCCGCGACTCCCGGGATCGAGGAGAGCTCAGCCGAGGAGATCCTCGACAAAACCAGGGCAGCAGCGAAGGCGGCGTCCTCGTTCCGGATAGCCGGCGAGGTTCGGGAGCAGGGCCGCAGCGCGGCCCTTGACCTGCAATTCCAGAAGGCCAAAGGGGCTGCCGGCACGGTCACCGTGCAGGGCATGACGTTCGAGGTGCTGGTGATAGACCAGACCGCGTATCTCAAGGCCGACCGGTCGACCTGGGAGAAGGCAGGTGCTGGTCAAGGCGCACAGCTACTGGTCGGGAAGTACATCAAACTCGCCAGCGGCACGTCGGGGTTCGGCGATGCCATGGAGTTCGCGGACCCGGAGAAGTTGCTCGACCGCGCACTGACGCCGGAGGGCACGGTCGTCAAGACCGGGGTGACGGAAGTCAATGGCGTGCCGGCCGTCGGCCTGGCCGAGGAGGACGCCGACGACGGAATCCTGTACGTAGCGACCGAGGGCGAGCCGTACCCGGTCCGGGTGGAGGGGCCCAGCGGCAAGGGCAGTATCGATTTCAGTGGCTGGAACGAACCGGTGGAGCTGACCGCGCCGCCGGCCGACCAGGTCATCAACTTCGAGGATCTGCAGGACGCCG
>DATAFN010000331.1:0-13755 GCA_036257435.1 Actinomycetes bacterium | reverse complement strand
TTGAGTCATCACACCCTCCAACCACGCAAGCCACCACGGCCGAACCCGGTCCGCTGGTAACGCGATCGCCAGAGATAGTAGACGACGCTTCGCGGAGATTCCGCGCCAACGCTCGGTCGGGTTCGGCCTGCTGAGCTGGTCCCGCGGCAGCGACGGGGAAGCTGCGCCGTCTTGATCACCCGTGCGGATAGCCTCCAGTAGCAGCGCCTCCGGGCTGAGGCGTTCCTGATCTTCGAGGAGGCCACATGTCCGCAGCCATCGCGGCTCGCACAGCGATCAGGTCGCCTCGGGCCGCTGCCATCGCCGGGATTGTCTTCTCAGTTCTGTTCGCGGTCGCTCTTGCCCTCGTGCGAGGCGTGACTCCGAGTGATCCCAATGCCGCTGGCGACTGGCTGGCTGATGGCAGCCGCCGCAAGGCGATCCTGGTGGCGTTGAACCTGCTGCCGTTCGCGGGAATCGCGTTCCTGTGGTTCATCGGCGTGGTGCGCGACCGTATCGGGGAGGGGGAGGATCGGTTCTTCGCGACCGTATTCCTTGGCAGCGGGTTGCTCTTCGTCGCCATGATGTTGTCCGCGGCCGCTGTCGCCGGTGGCCTCCTGTTCACCGCCGACGACAACGCCATCGCCGCGTCCCAACTGGGAATCTGGGCCTTCGGTCGCCGAATCACCAACACCCTGTTGAACGTCTACGCGATGCGGATGGCGGCGGTGTTCATCCTGGCGACCACCACCCTTGCCGTCCGTCTCCGCCTGATCCCCCGCTGGCTCGCCGTGGTCGGCTATCTCACGGCGGCCGCACTGTTCCTGACAGTCGGGGTCATCCCATGGCTTGAGCTTCTGGTCCCGGCCTGGGTGTTCGTGTTCAGTGTCCACATCCTGGTCGTGACCATGCGTGCCCGCGCGGCGTCACCAACGGGTGCTACGTAGGGGCAGCGGGCTCAGGCATTACGAAGCTCATGCGGCGCCTGAAACCGGCTCCGTCGCAGGTCAGGATAGGTAACGCGGTTCCTAGGGTCACTTGGCGTTGAAGTACTTGGCTTCGGGGTGGTGCACGATCAGCGCATCAGTGGACTGCTCCGGATGCAACTGCAGCTCCTCCGAGAGGGTCACCCCGATCCGATCCGGCGAGAGCAGCTCCACGATCTTGGCGCGGTCCTCCAGATCCGGACAGGCCGGATAACCGAACGAGTACCGGGACCCGCGATAACCCTGCCGGAACACCTCGTCGAGCGACGCGCTGTCCTCGGTGCCGAAGCCGAGCTCCTCCCGCACCCGGGCGTGCCAGAACTCGGCCAGTGCCTCGGTCAGCTGGACCGAAAGGCCATGCAGTTCCAGGTAGTCCCGGTACGCGTTCTGCTCGAACAACGCGGCCGTCGCCGCTGAGACCGCCGAGCCGACCGTCACCATGTGGAACGCGACCACGTCGGTCTCGCCGGAGTCCTCCGGCCGGAAGAAGTCGGACAGGCACAGATGCCGGTCCCGGTGCTGGCGCGGGAAGGTGAACCGGGTCCGTTCGGTGCCGTCGTCGCGCAGCACGATCAGGTCGTCGCCCTTGCTGACGCACGGGAAGTAGCCGTACACCACGGCCGCCTCGACCAGGCCCTCGGTGTGGATCCGGTCCAGCCACATCCGCAGCCGCGGCCGGCCTTCGGATTCCACCAGTTCCTCGTACCCGGGCCCGATTCCGCCGCGGGTCGGGCGTAGCCCCCACTGCCCGAGGAACGTGGCACGCTCGTCCAGGTAGGCGGCGTAGTCGGCGAGCGCGATGCCGCGCACCACCCGGCTCCCCCAAAACGGCGGCGCCGGCACCGGGTTGTCCACCGCGACGTCGGATCGAGCGGGCATGTCCGCCGGAGCGGTCCGCGCCGGTCGGACTACCGCGCGGCTGCGCACCACTCGCTGCCGCGGCGCCGGCAAGGCTGCCCCGGCCTCGCCGCGCCGGACCGCCATCACCGCGTCCATCAGCCGCAGTCCCTCGAACGCGTCTCTGGCGTACCGGACGTCGCCGTCGAAGATCGCGGTGAGATCTTCCTCGACGTACGCCCTGGTCAGCGCGGCCCCGCCGAGCAGCACGGGCCAGCGGTTGGCGACCCCGCGGGAGTTCATCTCCTGCAGGTTCTCCTTCATGATCACGGTGGACTTGACCAGCAGTCCGGACATCCCGATGGCGTCGGCGCGGTTCTCGTCCGCTGCGTCCAGGATCGAGCCGATCGGCTGCTTGATACCGAGGTTGATCACTGAGTACCCGTTGTTGGTCAAGATGATGTCGACCAGATTCTTGCCGATGTCGTGCACATCACCCTTGACCGTGGCGAGCACGATCGTGCCCTTGCCCGCACCGGCGAGCGAAGAGTCCAGGTGCGGCTCCAGGTGGGCTACTGCGGTCTTCATCACCTCGGCCGACTGCAGCACGAATGGCAACTGCATCTGCCCGGAGCCGAACAGGTCGCCGACCGTCTTCATGCCCGCCAAGAGCGTGTCGTTGATGATCTCCAATGCGGGCCTGGTCTGGAGCGCCTCGTCCAGGTCGGCCGTGAGGCCTTCCCGCTCGCCCTCCACGATCCGCCGCTCCAGCCGCTCGAACAGCGGCAGCGCGATCAGCTCCTCGGCCCGGCTGGCGCGCGAGCGGGCCGCGGTCACCCCCTCGAACAGCTCGAGGAACCGGGCCAGCGGGTCGTACCCGTCCCGCCGCCGGTCGTACACCAGGTCGAGCGCGACTTGGCGCTGCTCGTCCGGGATCCGAGCTGTCGGCAGGATCTTGGACGCGTGCACGATGGCCGAGTCCAGTCCGGCTTTGACGCATTCGGCCAGGAATACCGAGTTGAGCACCATCCGCGCGGCCGGATTGAGCCCGAACGACACGTTCGACACGCCAAGCGTGGTCTGCACCGAAGGCCAGCGCCGCTTGACCTCGCGGATGGCCTCGATGGTCTCGATCCCGTCGCGGCGGGTTTCCTCCTGCCCGGTCGCGATCGGGAACGTCAGGCAGTCCACCACGATGTCCTCGACCCGCATCCCCCAGTTCGTGGTCAGGTCGTCGATGAGCCGCTCGGCCACCCTGACCTTCCACGCCGCGGTCCTGGCCTGGCCTTCCTCGTCGATGGTCAGCGCGATCACCGCGGCGCCGTGCTCGCGAACCAGTGGCATCACGCGCTGGATCCGCGACGACGGCCCGTCCCCGTCCTCGTAGTTGACCGAGTTGACCACGCTACGTCCGGCCAGCCGTTCCAGGCCGGCCTCGATCACCTCGGGTTCGGTCGAGTCGAGCACGATCGGCAGCGTCGACGCGGTGGCCATTCGGGTGGCCAGCTCGGCCATGTCGGCCACGCCGTCCCGGCCCACATAGTCCAAGCACAGGTCGAGCAGGTGCGCACCATCCCTGATCTGGGCCCGCGCGATCCCGACGCAGTCCTCCCAGTCCTGCGCCAGCATCGCCTCCCGGAATGCCTTGGACCCGTTCGCGTTCGTGCGCTCGCCAATCGACAGGTACGACGCGTCCTGCCGGAACGGCACGTGCGCGTACAGGCTGGCCAGCCCGGCTTCGGGGCGTGGCCGCCGCGCCGACAGCGGGCGTCCGCTGACCCGCTCGACCACTGCCCGCAGATGCTCGGGAGTTGTCCCGCAGCACCCGCCGACCAGGGCAAGTCCGTAGTCGCTGGTGAACATGTCGTGCGCGTCGGCCAGCTCGGCCGGGGTCAGTGGATAGCTCGCTCCGTCCGGACCGAGCACCGGCAGGCCGGCGTTCGGTAGGCAGGACAGGCCTACCCGGGCGTGCTTGGACAGGTGCCGCAGATGCTCGCTCATCTCGGTCGGACCGGTCGCACAGTTCAGACCGATCATCTCGACCCCGAGCGGTTCGAGCGTGGCCAGCGCGGCGCCGATCTCGGTGCCGAGCAGCATGGTGCCGGTGGTCTCCACGGTGACCTGCACCCAGACCGGAACGTCGACCCCGGCACTGGCCACCGCCCGCTTCGCCCCGATCACTGCGGCCTTCGCCTGCAGCAGATCCTGCGCGGTCTCCACCAGCAGCGCGTGCGCGCCGCCGGCGATCAGGCCGGCGCATTCCTGCTGGTAGGTATCGCGCAAGGTGGCGAAGCTCACGTGCCCGAGAGTGGGCAACCGGGTGCCGGGACCCACCGAGCCGATCACCCAGCGCGGCCGGTTCGGCGTGGCGTAGCCGTCGGTCACCTCGCGGGCGATCCGGGCCGAAGCCTCCGCCAGTTCGTAAATCCGCTCGACGATCCCGTACTCGGACAGGTTCCCGTAGTTCGCCCCGAAGCTGTTCGTCTCGACGCAGTCGACCCCGACCGCAAGGTAGGCCTCGTGCACCGAGGCGACCACGTCCGGCCTGGTCACGCTCAGGATCTCGTTGCAGCCCTCGAGCCCGGCGAAGTCGTCCATGTTCAGGTCGTGTGCCTGCAGCATGGTCCCCATCGCTCCGTCCGCGACGATCACGCGCTCGGTGAGCGCCCTGCGCAGGATGGCGGCGGTGGGAGCGGTCATCCGGCCAGGGTATCGGCGTGCGGCAAACGCCGACCACGTTGGCAACGTAGGCTGGGGCTGCCAGACGCGAGGAGGGTTCCGTTGATCGAGCAGGGCGGTCTGCCCGACCTCACCGACCCGGTGCTGGTGACCGGGTTCGAGGGATGGAACGACGCGGGCGAAGCAGCGACCGGCGCCATCGAGCATCTGGAGCAGCTCTGGTCCGCCCGCCGGATCGCGGCGCTCGACCCCGAGGACTACTACGACTTCCAGGTGAACCGGCCGACCGTGACCATGGTCGACGCCGAGCGGTCGATCACCTGGCCAACGACCAGGCTCGCAGTGACCAGGCCGCCAGGCACGGACCGTGATCTCGTCCTGCTGCGCGGCATCGAGCCCAGCATCCACTGGCGGACGTTCACCGCCGAGCTGATCGAGTACGCCCAGCGGATCGGCATCCAGCTGGTGGTTAACCTGGGCGCGCTGCTGGCCGAGTCGCCACACTCGCGGCCGGTGCCGATCAGCGGCACCACGTCCGATCCGGAGCTCGAGCAGCGACTATCGCTTGAGCCGTCCCGGTATGAGGGGCCGACCGGGATCGTCGGGGTCTTCCAGGACGCGTGCGCCAACGCCGACCTGCCCGCGATCTCGTTCTGGGCCGCGATCCCGCACTACGTCGCCTCGATGCCATGTCCGAAGGCCACGCTGGCGCTGCTGCGCCGGGTCGAGGACGTGCTGGACCTCACGGTGCCGCTCGCGGATCTGCCGGCGCGGGCCAAGGCCTGGCAGCAGAACGCCGACGAGCTGGTCGCCGAGGACTCCGATATCGCCGAGTACGTCCGGCAGCTCGAGGAAGCCAAGGACACCGCCGATCTTCCGGAGGCTAGCGGGGAGTTCATCGCCCGCGAGTTCGAGCGCTATCTGCGGCGCCGGCACGAGCACGGGGAAGGCGGTACCCCCAGGCAGCCGTAGCAGCTGCTTCCCCAACCTTCCCGAGATCCGGGGTTAGAGCGCGAGGCCGAGCAGCGCGTCGACCGCGCGGGAGATCAAGCCAGGCGCAGCCGGGTCGGACCCACCGGCGCGCTCCTGTTTCGCACCCCACTCGTCGACCACGGCCAGCGCGGCAGGGGCATCGAGATCGGCGGCTAGGTGGGCGCGGAGCCGCGCCACTGTGTCGCTCGCGTCCGGGCCGTCCGGTCTGGATACCGCCGCCCGCCACCGGCCGAGCCGGTCAGTTGCGGCAGTCAGCGCGGAATCCGTCCAGTCCCAGTCACTGCGGTAGTGGTGCGCGAGTATCGCCAGCCGGATCACCATCGGATCCACCCCCGCCTGCCGAAGCTGCGACACCAGTACCAAGTTGCCCTTGGACTTCGACATCTTCTCCCCGGCCAGCCCGACCATGCCGGCATGCACGTACGCCTGGGCGAACGGATAGCTCCCGATGGCCACCTGACCCTCGGACGCGCACATTTCGTGGTGTGGAAACGCCAGGTCGGAGCCACCGCCTTGGACGTCGAACCCATGGCCGAGGTGGTGCAGCGCGATCGCCGTGCATTCCACGTGCCAGCCGGGTCGACCTCTACCTGAGGGTGAGTCCCAACTCGGTTCGCCCGGCCGTTCGGCCTGCCAGAGTAGGCAGTCCAGCGGGTCCTTCTTGCCGGGCCGGGACGGGTCACCCCCGCGCTCGGCCGACAGCGCGATCATCTGGCCCCGGTCGAGCTGCGCGATCGAGCCGAACCGCGGATCGGCACCAACCGGGAAGTACAGGTCGCCCTCCACCTCGTAGGTTGCAGCCTTGCCGCGCAGCACCTCGATGAACCGGCCTATCTCGGAGATTGCTTCGACGGCGCCGATCAGCCGCCATGGCGGCAGCACCCGCAGTGCGGTCATGTCCCGCCGGTACCGGTCGAGCTCCCGGGCAGCAAGCTCCGCCCAGTCCGTGCCGATCGCCGCGGCCCGCTCCAGCAGCGGATCGTCCACGTCGGTCACGTTCTGCAGGTAGTGCACCTGGACGCCGGCATCCAGCCAGGCCCGGTACACCAGGTCGAACGCGATGTAGGTGGCCGCGTGGCCGAGGTGGGTTGCGTCGTACGGGGTGATCCCGCACACGTACATCCGAGCGGTCGCCCCGGGCGAAGCCGGGCCGGCCTGCACCACCGTGCGGCTGGCGGTGTCGTACAGGTGGAGCGGGCGGCCCACGCCGGGCAGTTTCGGGATGCTCGCGGCGGGCCAGGACTCCATGGCGGTCAGCGTAACCGGCGCCGACAACACGGCCGGAGCCCGAATCTGGCTACACCGGAGGCCACGGGATTGCCGGCCAGTCCGGATTCGGCATCGGGTAGCGGCCGCCGTCCAGCAGCCGCGCGATCCGCTGGTCGAGCGCGGCGACCTCGTCCGCGGTGAGCAACGACGCCAACGTCCGGCCGAGCTCGTGGCCGAGCTCGCCCTTCAGCCGTTCCAGCACCGGAACCGCCTCCGGCGGCAACGGCTCTCCCGCCCAGCGCCACAGCAGCGTGCGCAGCTTGTCGTCGGCCGCGAAGCAGACTCCGTGATCGACGCCGTAGAGGTGCCCGTCCGGCGTCGGCAGCAGATGGCCGCCCTTGCGATCGGCATTGTTGATCACCGCGTCGAACACGGCCATTCGCCGCAGCCTGGGATCGTCCGAACTGAGCAGCTCGATCAGGTCGACCTGGTCGTCGAGATCGATCCACAGCTGCACCATGCCCGGACCGTACGGACCATCCCGGTAGACCGTGGGCGGCACGATCGCCCAACCGGTCAGCTCCGAGACCAGGTAGGCGGCCAGTTCGCGGCGCGCCAGCGTGCCGTCCGGAAAGTCCCAGAGCGGGCGCTCGCCGGCCTCGGGCTTGTACACGCATGTCGCCTCGGCGCTGGCCGTGGAGATCCGGCAGTACAGCGTGGCATTGGACGCCTCGACCAGCCGGCCGACTACCTCGAGCGCGCCGTCTGTGAGCAGCTGGTGCGCGGCGCCGTGGTCGAGCACCGGGGTGGCGGTCACCGGCTACACCGAGGGCCGCTGGCCGTTCTGGCGCGGGCAGATGTGGCCCTCGGCACTCAGCGGCAGGCCGCAGAACGGGCACGGCGGGCGACCGGCGGCGACCACTGCTTGGGCGCGCTTCGCGAACGCGCGGGCCATCGCGGCCGTCATCCGCACCCGCAGCACCGGCGGGCCCTCGTCGCTGTCGGACAGGGCCTCTACCTCGGCCGTCTCGTCCTCGGCCGTCTCGTCCTCGGTCTGCTCTGCCGCGGTCTCCTCGCCGGACTCTTCGGCCTCGGTGCGCGCCTGCGCCTCGATGACCACGGTCTCGGTGTCGACTTCCCAGGCCAGCGTCATCGTGCCGACCCGGAACTCCTCGAGGATCGGGGTGTCCAGCGGCGCGCTGTCCTCGTGGTCCTGCGGTGCGCTGGCCGGGACCGGGGCGGCGCCGCCACTGCGCCGGCTCACCTCGTCCAGCAGCGCGTCCAGCCGCTCCGCCAGCAGCGCCACCTGCTCCTTCTCTAGGGCGACGCTGGTCACCCGACCGCCGCTGCTGGCCTGCAGGAAGAACGTGCGTTGTCCCGGCTGGCCCACGGTGCCGGCCACGAACCGCTCCGGTACGTCGTAGCGGAACACCTCACGTGGCACGATCCACCCCGTCCGCTAGATCCCTGTCAGTCAACCCTACGGCCCGCCGGCACCGCCGCCCACCACGGCGTCGGGACCGGCCTGGGCGGCAGCCACCAGATCGGATACGGCGCTCGTGTCGTTGAGCCGGAGCAGGTACGGCCGCATCCCGGTGTAGCGGATGACCGAGATCCCGGCCGGGTCGACCACGATTCGCTGGAACAGATCAAGGTGCATCCCGAGCGCGTCGGCGATCACCGCTTTGATCACATCACCGTGCGAGCAGGCTACCCAAATCGCATCGGCACCGTGCAGATCGACCGTGGCCGCGTCCCAGTCCCGGATCGCGTCGACAGCCCTGGTCTGGGCCGCGCGCAGCGTCTCGCCCCCGACGCCGGGAAACCGCACCCCGCTCGGGTAGTGCTGCACGGTCGACCAGGCCGGTTCGGCGCTGAGCTCGGACAGCGGCCGGCCGGTCCAGTCGCCGTACCCGATCTCGGTAAGCCGCTGCTCGATCCGGATATTCGGTGGGCTGCGCTGACCCGCGGCGATCACCTCCGCGGTCTGCCGGCACCGCTCCAGCGGGCTGGACACAACCGCGCCCAGCGTCAGCTCGGACAGCCGCGAAGCCAGCCGTTCGGCCTGCGCCCGTCCGGTGTCGTCCAGCGTCACGCCCGGAGCCGCGCCGGCCAGCACACCGCCGGTATTCGCCCCGGTGCGGCCATGCCTGACCAGGATCACCGTCGCCACCCGGGCAGCCTAGCCGGGCGTGATCAGGCATTCGCCACGGCCGATCCGGGGAACCGTTCGGATCCGAGCGCGTTTCGGCCCACAATGGTGACGTGATCGTCGACTGCGCCATCTACCGCAAGGGGAAGCGAATCTCCGAGGTCGATGACATGGCTGCCGCCGTCGAGCGAGCCAAGGACGAGGGCGACGAGTTCGTCTGGATCGGTCTCTACGAGCCGACCGAACAGGAGCTGGCCAAGGTCGCCGCATCCTTTGGCTTGCACCCGCTGGCGGTCGAGGACGCCCTGCACGCGCATCAGCGGGCCAAGCTCGAGCACTTCGAGGACTCGATCTTCGTCGTGCTCAAGACGCTCGACTATGACGAGGCATACTCGGCGCTGTGGGTCGGCGAGATCATGCTGTTCATCGGGCCGAACTTCGTGGTCACCGTGCGGCACGGCGAGGCCAATCCGCTCGCCGAGCTCAGGCACCGACTGGAGACCCACGACCAGCGGGTGCTGGCGCACGGTCCGGCGGCCGTGCTGTACGCGGTTGCGGACTCCGTGGTCGACCGCTACATCGTCATCGCCGACCTGCTCGATGACGACCTGCATGAGCTCGAAGAGCAGGTGTTCTCGCCGGCGCGGACCAACGATGCCGAGACGATCTACAAGCTCAAACGCGAGGTGCTCGAGTTCCGCCGCGCGGTCGTCCCGCTCGTCGAGCCGTTGCAGATCGCCGCGAGCGGGTTGCTCCCGGGCATCGGCGCCGATGCCCGGCCATTCTTCCGCGACGTGGCCGACCACACTCAGCGGGTGGCCGACCAGATCGAGCAGCAGGACAAGCTGCTCACCGACATCCTGCACGCGAACCTCGCGCAGGTCGGAGTCCGGCAGAACGAGGACATGCGCCGGATTTCTGCTTGGGTCGCGATGGCCGCGGTGCCGACGATGATCGCGGGCATCTACGGGATGAACTTCAGGCACATGCCCGAACTGAACTGGCGGTACGGCTACCCGCTGGTACTGATGCTGATGGCCGGAGCATGCACCTGGATGTACAAGGCCTTCAGGCGCAGCGGCTGGCTCTGAGCCGGGGGCCGCTACGGCTCGATCACCCCGGCGGCCAGCAACCCGAGCAGCAGCAGACCGAGCACTACCCGGTAGGCAACGAAGATCTTCATGGTGTGCGTAGTCAGGTACTTCAGCAGCCACGCGATCGACGCATACCCGGACACGAACGCCAGCACGGTCGCAACGACGGTCGGCGCCACCCCCGGCACGCCGCCTTCCGAGCCGATGTCGCGCAGCTCGAACAGGCCGGATAGCACCACGGCCGGAATCGAGAGCAGGAACGAGAACCGGGCCGCGGCCTCCCGGGTGAACCCGAGAAACATCCCGGCCGTAATGGTCGCCCCGGATCGGCTCACCCCCGGGATCAGCGCGGTGGCCTGGGCCAAACCGATGAGCATGCCGTCGCGCAGTTGCAGCCGGCGCAGCTCCCGGTCGCGCCGGCTGATCTGCTCGGCCCACAGCAGCACCAAGCCAAGCGCGATCAGCATGACCGCGATCAGTCGGAGATCGCGCGCGGTGGTCTCGATCTGGTTCTGGAACAGCACCCCGAACACCGCGATCGGGATCGTGCCCAGTCCGATGTACCAGCCGAGCCGGGCGTCCAGATCGCCGCGCAGCTCCGGCCGGACCAGGCTGCGCGCCCAGGTCGAGGTGATCCGGCCGATGTCGCGCCAGAAGTAGAGCAACACCGCGGCCATGGTGCCGAGCTGGATGACCGCGGTGAACGCCGCGCCCGGATCCTCCCAGCCGAACAGCTCGGGAACGACTCGCAGGTGACCGCTGCTGGAGATGGGCAGGAACTCGGTCAACCCCTGGACGATGCCGAGCACCGCCGCTTGGAAGAGGTTCAACCCACCGCCCCCTACTCGCCCACCCCGGAGGCATCCAGTGCCTCGGTGAGGGTACGCAACGTCTGCGCCGGGTCCGCGCCCGAACCGTCGGGCGACACCGACAGCGTGGTCACGCCGGCCGCGGCGAACGCCTGCATCCGCTCTGCTATCCGCTCCTTCGGGCCGAGTAACGACGTCCGGTCGATGAACTCCCACGGCACCGCCGCGGCCGCGGCCCGGTACTCCTTGGCCAGGAACAGCTCCTGCACCTGCGCAGCGCCCGTCTCGTATCCCATCCGCCGGGCCAGCGCGTTGTAGAAGTTCTGCTCCTTGCTGCCCATCCCGCCGAGGTACAGCGCGGCGTAGCCGCGCACCGCGTCCGCGCAGGCCTGCGGATCCGGGCCCAGCACCACCGGGGTCGAGGCGACGACGTCGAAGCCGCCGGCGGCGTCTTGGCCGGCCAGGACCTGGCCTTGGTCCGAGTCCGCCGCTGCCCGCGCCCGGCCGACCCGGATCGGGTCGAGCAGCTCGTCCGCATGCTCGGGCGCGAAGAAGATCGACAGCCACCCGTCGCCGATCTCGCCGGCCAGCTCGAGGTTGGCCGGGCCGATCGCGGCCAGGTAGATCGGGATGCGTTCGCTGACCGGATGCACCGCCAGCTTGAGCGGCTTGCCGGCACCGCCTGGAAGCGGCAGCGCGAAATGCTCGCCGGCGAACCGGACCGTCTGCCGGGCCAGCGCGCTGCGCACGATCGCGACGTACTCCCTGGTCCGAGCCAGCGGCCTGGCGAACGGCACACCGTGCCAGCCCTCGGATACCTGCGGCCCGGAGACCCCGAGACCGAGCCGGAACCGGCCACCGGACAGCGCGTCCAGGCTGGCCGCGGTCATCGCGGTCATCGCCGGGGTGCGGCCCGGAATCTGGAACACCGCCGAGCCGACATGGATCCGCTCGGTGACGGCGGCGACCCAGGCAAGCGTGGTGGCGGCGTCGGACCCGTACGCCTCAGCAGCCCAGGCCACCGAGTAACCGAGCCGGTCGGCCTCCCTGGCCAGCGCGACACCGGCTTGTGCGTCGGCCGCGTTCGCCCAATATCCGAGGTTGAGCCCCAACCGCATGCTTGCTCCCCACTTGTGCGGATCTGCCCGTCGAGCCCGTCATCGCCGCGTGACCTGGCCCGATCCGGCCGTGTGCTGCGGTGACTCTAGCGGCGTGGCGCGCGATACCCTCGCCCCACCATGGAGGAGCGTCGTCTGGGTCGCAGCGGCCTGTGCGTGTCCCGGCTCGCGCTCGGCACGATGACCTGGGGACACGACGGCGATGACGAGATCGCCCGCGACCAGCTGGTGACGTTCATGGAGTCCGGCGGGACGCTCGTGGACACGGCGGCAGGCTACGGGGACGGCGTTGCCGAGGAGATGCTCGGCATGCTGCTGGGTCACGTGGCGTCCCGGGATCAGGTGATCGTGGCCAGCCGCGCGGGCACCGGTTGGCCGGTGGGTGGGCCGGGCGGCGTCGATGGGCCGGCCGGCGGCGCGGTCGACACGTCACGCCGCGCCCTGCTCGACACGCTCGACGCATCGCTGAATAGGCTCGGCACCGACCACATCGACCTGTGGTTGGTACACGGATTCGACCCGGCCACGCCACTGTCCGAAACCCTGTCCGCGCTGGACTTCGCGGTAGACACCGGGCGGACCCGCTACGTCGGGGTGGCGAGCTGTTCCGGCTGGCAGCTGGCCGGCGCGGCGACCTGGCAGTGCGCGGTGCCCGGCCGGGCCGCGGTGGTCGCGGCTGCGGCGGAGTACTCACTGCTCGCCCGCGGTGTCGAGCGTGAGGTGGTGCCGGCGGCCGCGCATCTCGGCGTCGGGCTGCTGCCCTGGTCGCCGCTCGGGCGCGGAGTGCTGACCGGGAAGTACCGGCACGGCGTGCCGGCCGACTCGCGCGCGGCGTCTCCCGAGCTCGCCCCGTTCGTCGAGGCGTACTTCGACCCGCGCTCACGCCGGATCGTCGACGCGGTCGCCACCGCCGCGGACGGCCTCGGGGTGCCGGCGCTGGAGGTGGCGCTGGCCTGGGTGCGAGACCAGCCGGGCGTGGCGGCGCCGGTGGTGGGCGCCCGGACCAACGCCCAGCTGCGGGCCGCGCTCGCCTCCGAAAGCCTCACGCTGCCGGACGAGATCCGGCAAGCTCTCGATGACGTGTCCCGGCCGCCGATGGGCCATCCGGAGCGGCCACAGTAGGCGGTGCCGGCTCACCCGGCCGCTGCAGCGTTTGGGAGTCGCGATGACCGAAGCCGACCTGGCCGGCCCAGCCGACCCAGTGGACGGATTTGCAGCACTTGCCGCTCTCGAGCTGCCGCCGCAGATCGCGGCCGCGGCGGCCCGCGCGCTCGGCGACGGCGCTCCCCTCGGCGCGCCGCGCTCGTCGCGCTGGTTCCGCCGCCGGGTGTCGTGAGGCGCTAGGCTGGACCGTCACCGAGATGTGCCGACAGTTTCGGCTCATCTTGTTGTCATCTTGTTGGCACCGTAGACGATGTCTGCGGGGATGCGGCCGCGGGTGAGGCGGCCGTGGTGGGTGCGCTGGAAGTTGTAGTCGTCGATGTAGTGGGCGAGGTCGCGTTTGAGTCCGGTGAAGCGGACGTGGAGGTAGCGGGCGAATGCGGGCCGCCAGCATTCCTCGAGGATGAGACGGTGGAGCGCCTCGACGGCGCCGTTGGTTTGCGGTCTGCCGGCCCGGATCAGGGTGTGGCGGACGCCGAGTTGGTCGAGCGTTGTGCGGAAGTCGTTGGAGCGGAACTCGCCGCCGTTGTCGCTGAGCATGCGCTCGAGCCGCCAGCCGGCTCGTGCGAGGTCGGCGCAGACGCGGCGGGCGACCTTGGAGGTCTGTGCGCCGGTCGGGTTGCCCTTGGGGCAGGTGACGAGCTCGGCCCAGGCGAACGAGGAGGCGACGTCGATCGCGGTCAGTTGCCAGACCGAGCCCTTCGTGCCGGTGAGGCGGCCGACGAAGAAGCAGTCGAT
>DATAFN010000220.1:0-23529 GCA_036257435.1 Actinomycetes bacterium | reverse complement strand
GCGGCGCTGGCCACGAGCGTGGCCAGCGCACCGGGTGGCCTGGCCGGGTTGCAGGCCGAACAGCAGCGGGCGCTCGACGCGTTCCAGGGCCGGATCGCGCTAGCCGCGCGGTTCACCGGTGACTACGCCGAGATCTTCGGCCGCACGGTCGGGTTCGACGCCACCGACGGGTTGAGCCGGTCCGCCAAGCCGGTCGGTCCGGTCATGCGCAACCTGCCGCCGAGCACCGGCGTCGCGCTAGCGATCTCCGGCATCGGCTCCGGCCTGGACCAGACCTGGCCGAACATGACCGATGCGCTCGGTCAGGCCGGCGGTGGCGAGCTGGAGCAGCTCGAGGCGATGCTCGCGCAGCTCGAGGACCAGTACGGGCTGAAGCTGCCGGAGGACCTGGCCACGCTGCTCGGCGAGCCGACGTTGTTCGCGTTCGATCTCGGCACGTTCCGGTCGCAGGTGCCCCTGGTCGGCATGCGGGCGGTGACCGATCCGGCGGCCGCCGAGGACGTGGTGCAGAAGATCCTGAGTGTGCTCGAGTTCGAGTTCGGCGTCGACGTGTCGTCACTTCCGGTGCACTGGGAGACTGCGGGGGACAGCCTGTACATCACCAGCGACGCCAGCTACACGCAGGCGCTGCAGCAAGGCGGTGTGGTGGCCGACCCGGCGTTCGAGACCGCGCTGCCCGATCTCGACACCGCGCAGGTGGCGTTGTGGGTGGATGTGGACGGGATCGAGTCCGGCATACCATCCGACGCGATGGATCCGGTGGCCAGTCACATCGCCGGAGTCGGCTTCACCGCCGGCTACCAGGACTCGGGCGACGCCACGTTCCGGCTGCGGGTGATCGCGGACTAGCGCGGCTCGCGGACCGCGCCAAGCCCCGGTAGGGCCGGGCTAGGCTGCCAGCGATGAGCGCGCGCTACCCCGACTCCGATCCGGCCGACCCATGGGCGCCGCCGGTAAGCAGGCCCCCGTCTCAGGGGTTCCCCGGCTCGGAAACCGACCAGGGTGACGGATGGGGGCCGGGCGGTTCGAACCGGCCGGAGTGGGGAATGGCGTCCTATCCGCCGTTCGCCGGCCGGCCGCCGACCGTGACCGCACGCGATCTGTGGGCGGCGCTAGTGGTGATCGTGCTGTGCGCGGCGCTCGGGATCGCGGCCGGGTTCGTCTGGATTGCCGTGGCTCCCGAGCTCCAGCTGGAGGTGCGCGGCGACGCTGCGATACCGGTCCGGCCGGAGGGCGAGGCGCTGATCGGGATTGACGGGACGTTCGCACTGATCGCGATCGGTGGTGGCGTGCTGTGCGCGATCGCTGCCTACCTCTGGCTCCGGCGCGGTATCGGCGCGGTGTGCGCGCTCGTCGCCGGTGGAGCGCTCGCGGCGTGGCTGGCCGCGTACGTCGGCCGGTGGGCCGGTCCGGCCGCACTGGCCACACACCGCGGCGACCCGGACGGCAGCGTGTTCACCCAGCCGCTCGACCTTCGCGCCACCGGAGTGATCCTGCTCTGGCCGATCGCCGCGTTGTTGGTCTTCTTGTTGCTGGTGCTGGTGTTCGACCACGAGGACCGGCCGCGCGGCGACGGCGGCTGGTCCGACCGGCCGTGGTAATACGTCAGCGGCCGATCGGGGCGACCGCGGCCCGGGTCAGCCGCAGCAAGTCGTCGATACCCAGCTCCAGGTCGAGCCCACGGCGACCGGCGGAGACCAGCACGGTGGGAAAGCCCAGCGCGCTTGCGTCCACCACGGTCGGCAGCCTCGTGCGCTGGCCGAGCGGGCTGATCCCGCCCAGTACGTAGCCGGTCGTCCGTTCCGCCCTGGCCGGGTCGGCCATGCCGGCCCGCTTCCCGCCGACGGCGGTGGCCAGTGCCTTCAGATCGAGCCGGCCGCTGACCGGAACCACCGCCGCGGTCAGCGTCCCGTCGACGTCCGCTACGAGCGTCTTGAACACCCGATCCGGAGCCACGCCGAGCGCCTCGGCCGCCTCTCGGCCGTACGACGGGGCGGCCGGATCGTGATCGTAGGGGTGCAGCGTGAACCGGACGCCCGCCCTGGCCAGCGCCACCGTCGCCGGGGTGGACCCGGACCGGCTGTCCTTGCTCAGCGGGTCCTCCCTCGGCCGGTGCCGCCCGTGGTCTCACTCTAGGCTGGAGCCATGCCGAAGGTCTCACCGGAATCGGCGTCGAAGCGAAGCGCGACCGCGCAGTACGAAAACCGTCACGACGAGGTGGACGGCATCACGATCGCGTTCGAGCGCTACACCGCCGACGCGGACTTCGGCCCGCTGTTCCGCGGGCTGCCGGACGACCGTTGCCAGTGCCCGCACTGGGGGTACGTGCGGCACGGCCGGCTGGTCTACCGCTACGCCGACGGCGACGACGAGATCACCGCTGGCGAGGCCTACTACGCCGGGCCCGGCCACATCTCGATCGTCTTCGCGGGCACCGAGCTGGTCGAGTTCAGTCCCAGCACGGAGCTGGCCAAGACCGCCGCCGCGATCGCCCGCAACCTGGCGGCGGGCGTCCAGCCCGGCACCCCATCCAGTACGGCCAGGTAGCGGCCTGATTGATATTCACTCGGAGGGCCGATGGCCGGGTAGTAGGGTGCGCTCATGACCTGGCGACATTGATCCAACCCTGACCTCGAGGTAGCGGCCGGCCGGGAAGTCCGATCGCTGGCCCGGCGGCTTTACGCGTACGCGCTGCTGGATGAGCTGATTCCGCTCTACCCGCTGTACGCGGTGATATTTGCCGATCATGGTCTATCCGGCGGTCAGATCTCCAGCCTGTTCGTGCTGTGGTCGGCCGTCGTGTTCCTGGTGGAGATCCCGTCCGGCGCCTGGGCCGACACGTTCTCCCGCCGGACGCTGCTCGCGGTTGGACCGGTGCTATCCGGCGCGGGCTTCGCACTCTGGACGTTCCTGCCGTCCTACCCGGCGTTCGCCGCCGGGTTCATGCTGTGGGGGCTGCAGAGCGCCATGCGCTCCGGGACGCTGGAGTCGCTGGTGTACGACGAGCTGGCCGGGCACAGCGCCAGCGTTAGCTACCCCCGGCTGGCCAGCCGGTCCAGGGCGATCGGGCTGACCGCGGGCCTGATCGCGACCGCGGCCGCGACGCCGCTGTTCGCGCTGGGCGGCTACCCGGTAGTCGGTGGTGTCAGCGTTGCGTCGTGCCTGCTGATGGCCGCGGTCGGTGCCGGATTCCCGGTGCCACCTGCCCGCCCGGCCGGACTGTCTGGCCCGGACGGCGAGCCCGAGTCCGAACCGGACCCGGCCGGCGGCTATGTCGCGATGCTCCGCGCCGGGCTGGCCGAGTCGATCAGCAGTCCACCGGTTCGCCGCGTCGTGCTACTCGCTGCCGCGCTCGGCGGGATGCTGGCAATCGACGAATACTTCCCGCTGCTGGCCATCTCGGTTGGTGCCGGCCCGGACGAGGTGCCGCTGCTGGTCCTGCTACCGAGCGTGGGCACGGTGGTCGGCGCGCTTGCGGCGGCCAGGTACGCCGCCACCCACCGCAACGGGCTGGCCCTGGTCATCGGCGCCGGCGCGGTGGCGCTGGGGGTCGGCTCGGCGCTGGCCCATCCCGCCGGGTTCCTGCTGATCGCGATCGGATACGGGCTGGTCCAGCTGGCGCTCGTGGTGGCCGAGGTCCGGCTGCAGGATCGCATCGACGGCCCGGCCCGGGCCACGGTCACGTCGGTGGCCGGGTTTGGCGCCGACGTGGTCGCGGTGTTGATGTACACCAGCTACGGCATCGGCTCGATGGTGCTCGACCCGGCCGCGACGCTGGCCATGCTCGCGCTGCCACCGCTCGGGATTGCCGTCGGCCTTGCCGCAACCTGGCCGCGACGGCGACTTCGTGCGCCAAGATGGTCGCGATCACGAAAGTAGGCCGGGTCGAGCCGGAGGACGCCCACATGGAATCCGTGGTTCACACCCCCGCCGAGCATGCGGACCTCCCGTTCGGCCCGCGGCGCAGCTCGCGCGGGTCGGTGCGCGACGCCGGCTGGGAATGCGGCGAGCTGGGAACGTTCCGCGGGCTGATCCCGGACGGCGCACCGAAGTTCTCCTGGCTGCGGCCCTCGGTGCTGTGGGAGTCGCGCAACGACGTGCTCGCCCGCCTGTTCGCGGACCCGTCCAACGAGATCCGCCGCCGGTGGGTGGCCAGCCAACGCGATCGCGGCGTGGCCCCGGTGTTTCGGATCGACCGGACCGATCTGGCCGGCACGGATTTCTCGTTCCTGATCATCGGTGATCCGGGTGAGGGTGACATGTCCCAGTTCGCGGTGGTGCCCGCGCTGAACCTGGTCGGCGCCAACTCCGCGTTCGCCGTTTTATGCAGCGATGTGGTGTATCCGACCGGGATCGGCGACGACTACGGCCGCAAGTTCTTCCAGCCCTACCAGGCATACCCCGCGCCGATGTACGCGGTACCCGGCAACCACGACTGGTACGACGGTCTGGGTGGGTTCATGCGGATCTTCTGTGACGCCCCGGCGCTGCCGAAGGAGACGCCTCGGCCCGGGTCGCGGTGGTTTGGCCGGACCCGGCTGCGGGACTGGTTCTGGGCGCCCACCAGGCTGGTGGACGAGACCGCGCTTACCACCGCCAGGGGGCTGCGCGGCGGGCCGAGACAGCTCGGTACCCAGCCCGGTCCGTACTGGGTGCTCGACGCCGGGCCGCTACGCATCGTCGGCATCGACACCGGGATCATCGGCGGCATCGACGCGGACCAGGGCGCCTGGCTACGCGAGGTGTCGGCCGACCCGCGACCGAAGATCCTCGTCACCGGCAAGCCGATCTACGCGCGGAACCGGTACGACCCGTGCCCGCTCGAGGGCGGCGGCGCCGTGGACGACATCGTGCGCGATCCGGCCAACGGCTACCTGGCCGTCATCGGCGGCGACATCCACAACTACCAGCGGTACCCGGTCCGGGTGGGCGACCGGATGATCCAGTACATCGTCGCGGGTGGCGGCGGCGCATTCATGCACGCCACCCACACGATCCCGCGGATCTCGGTGGGTGGAGTGAACGAGGACGAGTTCAAGTGCTACCCGCTGCGCGGCGACTCGCTGTCGTTCTACAGCAAGCTGTACGACAAGCGGTTGCGCCTGGGTGGCCGGCTGGTGATCGAGCCGGACCAGGCGGCGGCCTACATGGCCAGCCGCGTCGGCAACCTGACGCCGCGGATCGGCAACCGCGACGTGACCGTGCGCCGGAGCACCCGGATCAAGGCCGCAATCCTGTCCGGGTTGCCGGTCGAGCGGTACTTCCAGCAGTACTTCTCCGAGTTCTCCGACTGGGACACCCCACCGTTCTTCAAGAGCTTCCTGGAGATCTCGGTCTCCTCGACTGCGCTGCGCATCCGCTGCTTCGCGGCCACCGGATGCCTGGTCCACGAGCTCGACCCGCCGGTCGAGGACGACTTCACCATCGCACTGCCTGGTGCCGGTCCCGGTTAGGCTGACGATCATGACCTTGACCTTGCTGCCCGCGGTGGATGTCGCCGGCGGTGCGGCGGTCCGGCTGGCTCGGGGCGACCGCGGCACCGAGACCAAATACGGGGATCCGCTGGATGCCGCGCTCGGCTGGCAGCGGGACGGCGCTCGCTGGATCCACCTGGTCGACCTGGACGCCGCATTCGGTCGCGGGCACAACCGTGCGCTGCTGGCCAAGGTGGTGGGCACGCTGGACGTGCCGGTTGAGCTGTCCGGCGGGATCAGGGATGCCGAGTCGCTGGCGGCGGCGCTGGCCACCGGGTGCGCCCGGGTGGTACTCGGCACCGTGGCGCTGGCGGATCCGGCCTGGTGCGCCGGTGTGATCGCCGACCACGGGGAGCGGGTTGCGGTCGGTCTCGACGTGCGCGGCACCAGGCTGGCGGCGCGCGGCTGGACCGAGGACGGCGGCGAGCTCTACCCGACGCTGGCCAGGCTCGACGCGGCCGGCTGCGCCTGCTACGTGGTCACCGACGTGACCAGAGACGGCGCCATGACCGGGCCGAACCTCGACCTCCTTCGCGCGGTGTGCGCCGCAACCGCACGACCGATCATCGCCAGCGGCGGCGTGTCGAGCCTGCGCGACCTGCGTGCGATCGCGGATCTCGAGCCGATCGGGGTTAGCGGGGCGATTATCGGCAAGGCTCTTTACGCTGAGGCGTTCACGCTGCCGGAGGCGCTTGCGGCTGTGTCGCAGACGCGAGCAGGCGGGTGAGCGCACGACCGCGAGTGAGCGAGGTTCGCAGCTGAGCGAGGTATCCGAGTGAGTGACGTGCGGCGGATCAGCTCCGGCGCGCCCTGGGAGGACGGTCTCGGCTACTCCCGGGCAGTGGTGGCCGGCCCGTTCGTGTTCGTCTCCGGGTGCACCTCGATCCTGGACGGCGCGATCCGGTACGAGGGCGATCCGTATCGGCAGGCCAAGACCGCGCTCGAGATCGCCGAGCGCGCGCTGGTCCAGGCCGGCGCCGCGATCACCGATGTGGTCCAGAGCCGGATCTACATCGTGCACGCAAGGGACGCCGAGGCAGTCGGCCGAGCGCACTCGGAGGTATTCGACGCGGTCCGCCCGGCCTCGACGCTGGTCGTGGTCGAGGGCCTGATCGACCCGCGGTTGCTGGTCGAGATCGAGGTTGTGGCCTACCGGGCCAGTGGGCCGGGCGACTGAAGATCCGCGGCTAGGATCGCCGGGCTCGGCGGGCTACTGACGCAGGTCCGCGCCGGCCAGCCGAGACACCGCCTGCTCGGCTCCGGTGACCGTGACGTCGGCCTGGGCGCGCCGGCCGAACGCGTACAGCATCAGCTCGGCCGGTAGTCCGGCCAGCTCCGCTGCCGGCTCGCCGGAGCGCACCGCGAAGGTGGCCCCGGTGTCGGTGCGGCGCACCTGGACTCCGACGTCGACGGCTCGGAACAGCAGCCGCCCACCCTGATGCAACCGGGACCACAGCAGCTCCTGGAGTTCCGGATCGAGCTCGCGCGGCTTCCAGTCCGGCGCGGCCCGGCGCACGTCCTCGTGGTGGACGAAGAACTCCACCGCGTTCGCCATCTCGTCCACACCCCGAAGGCCGAGCGGAGACCACCGGGGCGGACCGTCCCTGAGCATCCCGACCAGCTCGGGGAAGCTGTGCCGATCGCGCATCTGCTGCTGCACCGACCGGGTCCGGCCCGCCAGGCGCCGGACCATGATGCCGATCGCCGCGTCCGGTCGCCGTTCCCGAGTGACCAGGTGCGCGGCCAGGTCGTAGCTGCTCCAGCCGGCACACAGTGTCGGGTGATCCGGTCCGACTCGATCCAGCAACACGCACAGCTCCGCGCGTTCGGTGCGGGCGTAGGAGCTCACGCCAGCGATCGTACGCGGCGGTTGCCGGGCGTCCGGCTGCGGTAAGGACCGTGCCGGGGTAACACGTGTGACAGATTGCCGGGCCATCGGGCACGCTGGGCGATGCGGGTCGACCCCGTGCCGACCCCGCCCGACACACCCCGCCGGACGCGCTGAGAGGGAGGATTCGTGGCCCGGGTCAGCCGTACCGTCCTGCGCCGGGGGCTTGGAATTCTCGGCCTAGCGATCAGGGAAGAGCGCGGCATCTTTGCGATCGCCACGATCGGTGCGGCTCTCTACGCAGTGATGACGGTGCTGGCCGCCTGGGTGCTCGGCGAGATCACCGACCGGGTGATTCTGCCGGCGTTCCGGGACGGCCGAACCAGCGCGGGCGCGCTCGCGGTGGCGGCGGTGGCGATCGTCGGCACCGCGTTTCTAAAGGCAGCCGGCATCGTCGCCCGCCGGCTCGGCGCCGGGATCATGATGAGCCGCTTGCAGGCCACGTACCGGCGCCGGGTCACCCGCCAGTACTTGCGCCTGCCGCTGGCCTGGCACCACCAGCACCCGACCGGCGAACTGCTGTCCAACGCGAACGCCGACGTGGAGGCCACCTGGTACCCGATCGCACCGCTGCCGATGGCGGTCGGCGTGCTGGTCATGCTGGCGGTGGCGGCCAGCGCGATGATCGCGACCGATCCGGTGCTCGCCGCGGTCGGCCTGCTGGTGTTCCCGGCGGTGTTCGTGCTCAACCTGTTCTACCAGCGCAAGCTGTCGCCGATCGCTACCCGGGCCCAGCAGCTGCGGGGCGAGGTCAGCGAGGTCGCGCACGAGTCCTTCGACGGCGCCCTGGTGGTGAAGGCACTCGGCCGGGAGACCGAGGAAACCGCGCGGTTCGCGACCGTCAGCGACGAGCTCAGGGCCGCCAACTTCGCTGCCGGCCGGATCCGCGGCATGTTCGACCCGGTCCTCGAGGCACTGCCGAACCTCGGCATCCTTGCTGTGCTCGGCGTGGGTGCGATGCGGGTCTCGAGCGGTGCACTGCAGGCCGGCGACGTGGTGCAGATCGCGTACCTGTTCACGCTGATCTCGTTCCCGATCCGGGCGATCGGTTGGGTGCTCGGCGAACTGCCGCGCAGCGTGGTCGGCTACGACCGGGTCGAACGGGTGCTGACCGCGGCCGGTTCGCTGCCGTTCGGGCCGGTGCCGGCGCCGCTGGACCGAGGCGAGGCCAGCCGGCTGGCGGTGGTGGCGGTCCGGTACTCCTACCTGGACGGCCACGACGTGCTGCGGGATGTGAGCTTCACCGTCCAGCCGGGCCGCACGGTTGCGGTGGTGGGACCGACCGGGTCTGGCAAGTCCACGGTGACGTCGCTGCTGGTACGGCTGGTCGACCCGCGCAGCGGCGATGTGCTCCTCGACGGGGTCAACGTGCGCGACTTCGAGTCGGGCGGGGTAGCTGCGACCGCGTCCGTGGTCCCGCAGCATGCGTTCCTGTTCGACGACACCGTGCGCGACAACGTCACGCTGGGGCTGGAGGTTCCCGACGACGAGGTGTGGGCGGCGCTCGGGCTGGCGCAGGCCGACGGGTTCGTGGACCGGCTGCCGAACGGCCTGGACACCCGGGTCGGCGAGCGGGGCACCACGCTGTCCGGCGGCCAGCGGCAGCGGCTGGCGCTGGCCAGAGCGCTGGTCCGGCGGCCCAAGCTGCTGGTCCTCGACGACGCGACCAGCAGCGTGGATCCGGCGGTGGAGGCGAGGATCCTCGCCGGGCTGCGCGAGTCGGCGGCGACCGTGGTCGTGGTCGCCTACCGGCGGGCCACGATCGCACTGGCCGACGAGGTGATCTATGTGGAGCAGGGCCGAGTGCTGGACCGGGGCCGGCCGGCCGAACTGGCGCAGCGGTCGGTCGGATTCCGCAGCCTGCTCACGGCGTACGAGGACGCGGCCAGGGATCGGATCGGCGCCGACGCCTAGGACGCACCCGCTCACTGGCCAGCCGGCCCTCCCTCGGGGGATGAGCCGCGCGACAGAACTGGCTAGCGCCGGGGCGGAATCGCGAATCCGTCGCCGATGTCCGCGGCCAGCCGCAGGTACGCGTCGTAGGTGGCCGGCTGCAGCTCGTCGAGGTCGATGATCGCACCCTCTTCCAGGTGCGGGTCGAATGGGATCCGGGCAACCGTGCGGCAGCGGGAAGCGAAATGCTCTTCGAGCCGGTCGACGTCGACGTTGCCGCCACCGGGGTGCACGGTGGAGATCACCGCAACGCAGCGCCGGACCAGGTCGTCGTACCCGTGGTGCTCGAGCCAGTCGAGGGTGGCCGAGGCGGACCTGGCCCCGTCCAGCGACGCGGAGCTGACCACGATCAGCGAGTCGGCCAGGCCAAGCACGCCGACCATCGCACTGTGCAACAGGCCGGTGCCGCAGTCGGTGAGGATCAGGTTGTAGAAACTCTCCAGGATCCCCACGCTGATCCGGTAGTCAGCCTCGGAAAACGCCATCGACACGAACGGGTCGACATCGCTGGCCAACACCTCGAGCCGGGACGGCGCCTGCGAGGTGTACTCGCGCACGTCGGCGTACCTGGTCATCCGCGCAGCGTTGTTGACCATGTCGCGCACGGTTCGAGTGCTTTCCCGCGGGATCTTCTCGCCGAGCGTTCCGCGGTCCGGGTTGGCGTCCATCGCGATCACCCGGTCGCCACGCAGGGTGGCGAACAGCGAACCGAGCGCCGCGGTCGTGGTGGTCTTGCCGACCCCGCCCTTGAGGCTGATCACCGCGAGCCGGTGGCACCCGTGCAGCGGGGTCCGCGCCCGGTTGACCAGCTCGCGCTCCTGGATCTCGGCCGCCGACGGCCCGAGGTTGACCAGCCCACCGGTGACCCGGAAAACAGCCCCGCGCCAGCCCCGGCTCGGCTGCTCGGCGCGCTGCCGGAGCACGTGCTCGGCGGTCAGCTGGGTCGAGCTGGGCCGCACCGGCGCCACCTGGGTGTCGCGCGCTTCGAGCACAGAGCCGCGCTCGCCGGTGCCCGCCAGGTCCAGGTATGCGCCAAGGCCGTCCGAGGTGGTCGGGGCGTCGAAATCGCTGCGGTAGGTGCGGCTGGTGTACTCGGTCGAGTGGTAGGGCGTGGATCTACCGAACGAGTCCGCGCCGAACGAATCACCGCCGAACGCATCGGGCTCCGGTTGGGCCGGGCGGTAGCCGCCGACGGCAGGCGGCTCGGACTCGCCGGCGCGCAGGCTGGCCAGGAACGAATCGGTGTCGTCGGATGGGGCCGCCGAGCCGGGCTGGGTCCTCGGGGGCCCGGACCCGCCCCGATAGCGGAACGGATCTTCGGACGGAGGCGTGCCCTGATCCGCGCTCGCGTCGCCGGCTACGAAGAGATCCATCGAGAGCCCCAGCTCTTCGTAGAGCGACCGGCGGCGGAAGTACGAGCTCGTCGTGGTGCTGCCGTCCTCCTGCTCGGGGAGGCCGTCCTCCGACGTCATGCAGCCCTCCGTGCCTGGTCTAACCCGATGGCGACCGGATGGCGGCAAATGCCCGGGGCGCCTCGCCATAGCCTAGACCCGCCACTGGGTGATCGCGCCCCGTTCGCCGTCGAGCCGGATCATCCCGCGGTGGAAACTCGGCGGCGGTTTGTCGGGGGTCCCCGGCAGGATGGGGAGGGACATGTCGAGCGCCGTTCATCAACTCAGCTCCGGGACCGGTCTGTCCGCCGTGGCGACCATCAAGCGGGGCCTGGCGATCTCGCCGGAGTTCCGGGCCGGCCTGGGCCGGACCCTGGCGCTTGCGATCGTGGCCACCGCCGGGCGCATGATCGTTCCAATTACCGTCCAGCAGACCATTGACCATGGGCTGCGCGCGCCAGGCGGTCCGGACCTCGGCCTGGTCGGCTGGGCGGTGGCCGCCGCGACCGTCGCCGTTGTGATCACCGCGACCTGCGCCTACTTCATGAACGTGCGGCTCTACCGAACGACCGAGGCCGGCCTGCGTACATTGCGGGTGCGCGCCTTCCGGCACGTCCACGACCTGTCCGTGCTGCACCAGGCCAGCGAGCGGCGCGGCGCGCTGGTCTCGCGGGTGACCAGCGACGTCGACACCATCTCCACATTCATGCAGTGGGCCGGCATTCTGGTGCTGATCAGTGCCGGCCAACTCGTTCTCGCCACCCTGATCATGGCAATCTACAGCTGGCAGCTCACGCTGCTGATCTGGTTCATCTTCCTGCCGCTGTTCGTGATCTTGCGGCTCGTCCAGCGCCGGCTGACCACTGCCTACGCGGCGGTCAGGGAACAGGTCGGCCGGATGCTCGCGGCGATCTCCGAGGCAGTGGTGGGCGCCTCCGTAGTCCGGGCCTACGCGATCGAGGACCGCACCGCGGCCAGGCTGGACAGCGCGATCGACGCGCACTACCGGTCGGCGGTGCGGGCCCAGCGGCTGGTCGCCCTGTCCTTCTCCAGCGGCGAGCTGGCCGGCGGGCTGGCCACCGCGCTGGTCGTGATCGGCGGGATCTGGCTCGGCATCGATCAGCAGATCACCGTCGGCGAGTTGATCGCATTCCTGTTCCTGATCGCGCTGTTCGTGACGCCGGTCGCAGTCGGGACCGAGGTGCTCAACGAAGCGCAGAACGCGGTCGCCGGCTGGCGCCGGGTGATCGGAGTGCTCGATACGGAGCCGGATGTGGCCGATCCGGGTGACTCCGGTGTGGTGTTGCCGCGGGGTCCGATCGACGTGCGCTTTGATCACGTCAGCTACGGCTATCCGGGCGGTCCGACGGTGCTGTACGACGTCATGCTGCGGATCGCGCCCGGCTCGCGAGTCGCCGTGGTCGGCGAGACCGGCTCCGGCAAGACCACGTTCGCCAAGTTGCTTACCCGGCTGATGGACCCGGTGCGCGGTCGCGTGCTGGTTGACGAAGTGGATCTACGCGAGGTGCGGTTCTCCTCGCTGCGCGACCGGATCGTGATGGTTCCGCAGGACGGCTACCTGTTCGACGCCACGGTGGCCGACAACATCAGGTACGGTCGGCCGACAGCCACCGACGCCGAGATCGAACTTGCGCTGACCGAGCTCGGCTTGGCGGATTGGCTCTGCGGGCTCGCCGCCGGGTTGGCCACGCCGGTCGGCCAGCGCGGCGAGGGCCTGTCCGCGGGGGAGCGCCAGCTGGTCGCGCTCGCCCGCGCCTATCTGGCCGATCCTGATCTGCTCGTGCTCGATGAGGCTACGTCGGCGGTCGACCCGGTCACCGAGGTTCGGCTGGCCCGCGCACTCGAGGGCATCACTCGGGGGCGCACCGCCATCTCGATCGCCCACCGGCTGTCCACCGCGGAGGCGGCGGATGACGTGATCGTGTTCGACGCAGGCCGGGTGGTCGAGCGCGGCCCGCACGCCGATCTGGTCAGCGCGGGCGGCGTCTACGCCCGGCTGCACGCCTCGTGGACCCGCAACACCGCGACGGGTTCGTAGCCACGCCGAAACCCCGTCCGGACCCGGACGGGGGCGCGGACCGGAGCCGCCTCGCTACGTCCGCGACCGATGCGACGACGGTCTTCGGAACAGTGAACCCTCGTCGTCGGCGTCCGTCGGACCGGCTTGCTCCGGCACGCGGTGCCGCGCTCCGTTCTTCCGCCCCGTTACCGGCGGTACGGTGATCCGCGGGTAGCTCTGCAGGCGGGCCGAGATGCGCTCCCGCCACTCCGCGTCCGCGCGCAACTCCTCCTCGCTCGGGGACATTGCGAGGATCCCGAGCAGCACGCCGGTGACCACGCCTATCCCGATGATCAGCGGCAGCAAGAACTCCAGTGCGCTGGCGCCGTCCAGCGGCTGGTCCGGCCGGTCCAGCCGCACGCTCACCGCGGCCATGGCGGTGAAGTGCATGCCGTTCACCGCGACGCCCATGATCAGTGAGGCCGCCAGCACCGCCCAGCCGCCGCGAACCCGAACCGTGAACCAGAGGGCGACCGTCGCGGCGATCGCGGCGATCGCGATCGAGGCCACCACCAGCAGGGTGTCGTAGAGCACGGTCCCGGTCAGCTGCACGGCGGCCATGCCGAGGTAATGCATGCTGGCCACCCCGAGCCCGGTGATCACACCGCCGGTCAGCAGTGCGGTCACGTGCTGGCCGCCGAACCCGACTATGAACAGGCCGATCCCGACGATAGCGACCGCTACGCCCATGCTGGCCAGCGTCATCGGGACGTCGTAGCGGATCCGCGAACCGACCACACTGAAACCCAGCATCGCAATGAAGTGCATGACCCAGATCCCGGTGCCGCCAATCGAGATCGCCGCCACGATGAGCCAGCGCAATCGAGCCCAACCGGTCACCGCCCGCGCCCGAGATGTGCACAGTAGGCCGAGCGCCGACCCAACGCACGACATCAGGTACGAGAACATCGGGGTGAGCGGCCCGTAGGTGAAGTGATGCACGTGGGTCATGGCCGACCATACTGACATATCGCACCGGTCCTAGCCGATAGCCGGAACATGATGATCGGCCGGCTCCGGACCGGTTTGCCCGCCGGATGCCGGCCGGACCGGCAGAATTGGGCCCATGACCACCGGCACCATCACCCCCGATCTGGACGGCTTCCTGGCGGCGGCCGGTACCGACCGGGTGGTAACGCTCCGCCGCAGGCTGCTCGCCGACGGGGATACTCCGGTCGGGCTCTACCGCAAGCTGGCCGGGGAACGCCCCGGCACGTTCCTGCTGGAGAGCGCGGAGCACGGGGGGATGTGGTCCCGCTACTCGATCATCGGCGTGCGCAGCGAGGCGACGCTGACCGAGCAGGGTGGCCGGGCTCGATGGATCGGCAACCCGCCGGCCGGGGTGCCGGGCACCGGCGATCCGCTGGCCGTGCTGCGGGCCACCGCCACGGCGCTGCGGATGCCGGCCGACGCCGGGCTGCCGCCGCTGACCGGTGGGTTGGTCGGCTACCTCGGCTACGACCTGGTGCGCCGGCTGGAACGGCTGCCGAGTACCGCCGTGGACGATCTCGCGGTGCCGGAGCTGGCGCTCATGCTGGCCACCGACGTGGCCGTGCTCGACCACGTGGACGGCTCGGTGCTGCTGGTCGCGAACGTCATCCTCGGTCCGGACGATGGCGAGACAGCCCGCCGGGCCGCGTACCACCGCGGGGTGACCCGGCTCGACGCGATGACCTTGGATCTGACCAGGCCGGTCGCGCCGCTGGCGGCCGCGATCGACCAGGTCGCGGCACCGGCGTACCGCCGGCTGACGGAGAGCGCCGACTATCAGAAGGCGGTCGCCACCGCGAAGGAGGAGATCTTCGCCGGCGAGGCGTTCCAGATCGTGCTGGCCCAGCGGTTCGAGGCCGGAACCGTTGCCGGCCCGCTGGACGTGTACCGGGTGCTGCGCGCGGCCAATCCCAGCCCGTACATGTACCTGCTGCGCTTCGACGGGTTCGACGTCGTCGGCTCGAGCCCGGAAGCACTGGTCAAAGTGACCAGGGACCGGGCACTGCTGCACCCGATTGCCGGAACTCGGCCGCGCGGCGCCACTCCGCAGCACGACGCGGAGCTCGCCGCCGAGCTGCTCGCCGACCCCAAGGAGCGGGCCGAGCATGTAATGCTCGTCGATCTTGGCCGCAACGATCTCGGCCGGGTCTGCGCACCGGGCTCGGTCGAGGTCGTGGACTTCATGTCGATCGAGCGCTACTCCCACGTCATGCACATCGTTTCCACCGTGGTCGGCACGCTGGCGCCCGGCTGTGATGCGCTCGACGTGCTGCTCGCGTGCTTCCCGGCGGGCACCGTGTCCGGGGCGCCGAAACCGCGCGCGATGGAGATCATCGAAGGGCTCGAGCCGGTGCGCCGCGGGCTGTACGCCGGCGCTGTCGGCTATCTCGGCTTTGCCGGCGACCTGGACACCGCGATCGCGATCAGGACCGCGCTGTTGCGCGATGGCGTGGCTTATGTCCAGGCCGGCGCCGGCATCGTGGCCGACTCCGAACCCGAACTCGAGGATGCCGAATGCCTGAACAAGGCCGCGACGGTGCTGAGTGCGATCGCCGCGGCGCAGACCATGCGGCCGGTGCGATGACCGATCCGGTCCGCTCGGGACGCCGAGCGCTGGCCGCCGCGGTAATGGCCTGCGCGGCCGGAGCCGGCTTGGTGCTGCTCGCCGCCGGCCAGCCATGGGCCCGCGCGGTGACCAGCGGGGCGGCCGGCCCGGTCGCGGTGACGGCGACCGGCGCCGAGATCGTTCCGCTGGTGCCCGGACTGGGTCTGCTCGCGCTGGCCGGCTCGGTGGCGCTGCTGGCTACTCGACGCGGTGGGCGCCGGCTGGTGGGCGCGATCCTCGCCGCCGCGGGCGCCGGCATCGTCGCGGCCACGATCGCCGGTCGAGCGACGCCGAAAGCCGCGCTGCGGGAGGCCGCCGGCGTGGCGACCGGACGGATCGGCGCGGCGGTGAGTGGCGTGGCCGGAACCGGCTGGCCGTGGCTGGCACTCGCCGGTGGGCTGGTCGTCCTTTCGGTCGGGCTGGCCGCCGCGGTGGCCGGGCCGCGCTGGTCGGTCCTGTCCAGCAGGTACGAGCGCGGTGCCGAACCGGTCGCGGCGGACAGGCCGGGTGCCCCGGCACCCGCCCCCGGTGGCCAGGGAGCCCAGTCGCCCGCTACCGGCAGCGACACCTGGTCTGCCCTGGATCGGGGGATCGACCCAACGGTGTGACACCCTTATGCCGGCAATGCCGGGCCGGCGCGAATACGCAGGCAGGCACGCACGAGGAGAGAGATGGTTGCACAGGATCACGGGCATTCGACCGCGGCGTGGACCGCGGTCGTCCTGGCCCTTGCCGGGTTCGTTGTCGGGGGGGCCGCACTGATCCTCGCCGAGCCGTGGCTGTTCTACGTCGGCGTCGGGCTGCTGGTCCTCGCCGTGGTGGCCGGCAAGGTGCTGCAGATGATGGGCCTCGGGGGCAAGGACCCCGAGCACGTTAGGTGATCAACGCCGGTGACCGCGGACAGCGGCGCGGCCTGGTGCTCGTCGTCGAGGATGAGAAACCGATCGCCGACCTGCTGCGGCTGTACCTGACCAGGGAGGGGTTCGGCGTCCGGGTCGCCGCCGACGGTCGCGCCGGACTGGCCGCGGCCCGAGCAGAGCACCCGGTTGCGATCGTGCTCGACATCGGCCTCCCGCAGCTCGACGGGACCGACGTGTGCCGGCTGCTGCGTGCCGACGGCAACTGGACCCCGGTGCTGTTCCTCACCGCCCGGGACGAGGAGGTCGACCGGATCGTCGGACTCGAGCTGGGCGCCGACGACTACGTCACCAAGCCGTTCAGCCCGCGCGAGGTGGTGACCCGGATCAAGACCGTGCTGCGCCGCTCCAGCGGCCCGCCGGCACCGGAGCAGACCTACGTCGCCGGCGCGGTACAGCTCGATCCGGCGCGCCGGACCGTGCACGCGGCCGGGCGCCCGGTGACGCTCACCGCGACCGAGTTCGACCTGCTCGCCTATCTCATGCGCAAACCGGGCCGGGTGATCCCGCGCGAGCGGCTGCTGGCGGAGCTCTGGGGCTATCCGGCCGGCACCACCCGCACGGTCGACGTGCACATCGCCCAGCTGCGCGCCAAGCTCGGCGCAACCAGCCCGATCCGGACCGTCCGCGGGGTCGGTTACGCGGTCGACGACCCGCCTCGGTAGATGGCCCGCGAGCAGACCGTCATCCTGCGCCGTGACCGGATACGTGGCGCCGGCTCGCTGGGCCTGGCCGATCGGCTGCCCGGCCGCCAGTCACTGGCGGTCCAGATCGCGCTGGTTACCACCGCTGTTGCCGCGTGCGCGGTGCTACTGGCCGGCTTGGTCTCGGTCGGCCAGATCCACCGGGCGGCCGAACGCGAGGCACGAGACAACCTGGCTGCCGACGCCGACCTGATCTCGGCAGCGTTCGGAGCATTCGAATCGGGGCGGCCGGCCCGCAATCTCCGGGTCACCGGGATGCTGCGGCTGTTCGAGCAGCAGGGCCTGAACGTAATCCTGATTCCGGCCGCGACCGAGCGAGTGTTGCCGGTGCTCAGCCCGGCCGAGGCCGATGCGGTCCGAGGTGGCCAGGACCTGTCCGGGGTACGGACCGTCGACGGTCAGCGGGTGATATACGAGGCGCGCTCGCTCCAGGACGGCGCCGGAGTGCTGGTCTACCAGCAGGCCGAGGTTGCCGCGGCGGCGCAGCAGGAGACGCGCCGCCGGCTGCTGCTCGCGCTGCTGGCCGGCCTAGCCGGGGCCGCGCTGGTCGGGGTGCTGCTCGCGCGGCAGCTGGCCAGACCACTGCGGCGCGCGGCCCGGGCCGCGTATCGGCTGGCCGCCGGCGCGCGCGATGTGCGGGTGGAGCCGGAAGGCCCGGCCGAGATCGCCGGCCTCGCCGATGCGATGAACCGGCTCGGGTCGGCACTGGCCGTCTCGGAGGACCGGCAACGGCAGTTCCTGCTGTCGGTATCGCACGAGCTGCGCACGCCGCTGACCGCGATCAGGGGCTACGCCGAGGCGATGGCCGACGGCGTGTTGCCGCCGGCCGAGGTGGCTGCCACCGGGCAGACCGTGCTCGCCGAGGCGGGCCGACTGGACCGGCTGGTGGCCGATCTGCTCGACCTGGCCCGGCTGGGCGCCCAGGACTTCCGGCTGGACATCGCCGAGGTCGACCTGGCCGCGCTGGTCACCGCGGCTGCGGAGGTATGGCGCGACCGGTGCGATCGGGACGGAGTACAGCTGCGGCTCGAGCTACCGGGCATCCCGCTGCGGGTGGATACCGACCCGACCCGGGTCCGTCAGATCGTGGACGGGCTGGCCGAGAACGCGCTGCGCGTGACCCCATCGGGAGCGCCGATCGTGCTGGCCGCACGCGCCGATGGGGCCGAGGCGGTGGTGGAGGTGCGCGACGGCGGCCCCGGACTCACCGCGGACGACCTCGCGGTCGCGTTCGAGCGGTCGGCGCTCTATGAGCGCTACCGCGGTGTCCGGCGGGTCGGCACCGGGGTCGGGCTCGCCCTCGTCGCCGGGCTGGCCGCGCGGCTTGGCGGCAGCGCGCACGCCGGACGGGCGCCCGAGGGTGGCGCCGCGTTCTCGGTCCGGCTGCCCGGGCCGCCACGGTAGGTCGTTCGGCGCCGGCCCGGCGAAGCGGTTGGGCCCGGTGGCTGTGGCCGCTGGCTGTGGCCGGTGGCTGGGGCCGGTGGCTGGCGGTCGGCCAAGGCTGCCCTACCATGCTGCGACGACGGTTAGCCCCGACGGTCACGATTGGAACCAGCTGGCGTGAGTGTGCTCGACGAGATACTCGAGGGCGTCCGTGCCGATCTCGAGATCCGGCAGCAGCAGGTTTCGCTCGCCGACCTGAAGGATCGGGCCAGCCGGCGCCCCGATGCCAAGGATGGGCTGGCCGCGCTGCGGACCGGCCGAGTGAGCGTGATCGCCGAGGTCAAGCGCCGCAGCCCGGCCAAGGGCGCGCTGGCCGCGATCACCGATCCGGCCGCATTGGCGCGGGACTACGAGGCCGGCGGCGCACGAGTCATCTCGGTACTCACCGAGCAGCGCCGGTTCGGTGGCAGCCTGGATGACCTGGCCGCGGTGCGGGCCGCCGTGGACGTGCCGATGCTGTGCAAGGACTTCATCATCTCGGCCTACCAGCTTTGGGAGGCCCGGGCATATGGGGCCGATATGGCGCTGCTCATCGTCGCCGTGCTGGAACAGAACGCGCTGGTCGCGCTCGTCGAACGGGCCGAGTCGATCGGCCTTACGCCGCTGGTAGAGGTCCACGACGAGGACGAGGCGGAGCGGGCGATCGCGGCCGGTGCGCGAGTAATCGGGATCAACGCCCGTAACCTGCGCACGCTCGAGGTCGACCGCGGCCTGTTCGCCCGGCTGGCGCCGCGGCTGCCGACCGCCGCTATCAAGATCGCCGAGTCTGGCGTCCGCGGGCCGCACGACGTGATCGCGTACGCCTCTGCGGGCGCCGACGCGGTGCTGGTCGGTGAGTCGCTGGTCACCGGTCGCGATCCTCGGGCCGCGGTGGCCGACCTGGTCGCGGCCGGTGCGCATCCGGCGATCAGGCACGGGCGAAGCTGAGCACCATGAGTCAGGTAACGGCCGGAGCCCAGCCGTCGGCGCCCATCGGAGGCGGCAATGGGAGCGCGGCGGCCGACCGGCCCGGTTACTTCGGCCGCTACGGCGGGGTGTTCGTGCCCGAGGCGCTGATCGCGGCCCTTGACCAGCTGGCGGGACAGTACCGGGCCGCGGCGGCCGACGAGCGCTTCACCGCCGAGCTCAACCGGCTGCTCACCACCTATGCGGGCCGGCCGTCGATCATCACCGAGGCGCCACGGTTCGCCGAGCACGCCGGCGGCGCGCGCATCGTGCTCAAGCGCGAGGACCTGAACCACACCGGCTCGCACAAGATCAATAACGTCCTCGGCCAGGCGCTGCTGACGAAGCGGATGGGCAAGACCAGGCTCATCGCGGAGACCGGCGCAGGCCAGCACGGCGTGGCCACCGCCACCGCGGCGGCGCTGCTCGGGCTGGAGTGCGTGGTGTACATGGGGGAGGAGGACACCCGCCGGCAGGCGCTGAACGTGGTCAGGATGCAGCTGCTCGGTGCCGATGTCGTCCCGGTGGCGACCGGCTCGCGCACGCTCAAGGACGCCATCAACGAGGCGTTCCGGGACTGGGTGGCCAACGTCGAAAGCACGCACTACCTGCTCGGTACGGTGGCCGGGCCGCATCCGTTCCCGGTCATGGTCAGGGACTTTCACCGGGTGATCGGCGACGAGGCGAAGGCGCAGCTGCTCGAGCTTACCGGTCGGCTGCCCAGCGCGGTCTGCGCGTGCGTTGGTGGCGGCTCCAACGCCATGGGGATCTTCCACGCGTTCGTGCCCGATCGAGAGGTGCGGCTCTACGGCTTCGAGGCCGGCGGCGCCGGGGTAGCGACCGGGCGCCACGCGGCCACGCTGACCGCGGGCTCGCCGGGGATCCTGCACGGCTCGCTGTCCTACGTGCTGCAAGACGAGGACGGCCAGACGGTGCCGAGCCACTCGATCTCGGCCGGTCTCGACTACCCGGGCGTCGGGCCCGAGCACGCCTGGCTGCGCGAGACTGGCCGGGCCGGCTACGAGCCGGTCACCGACGCCGAGGCGATGGATGCGTTCGCGCTGCTGTGCCGCACCGAGGGCATCCTGCCCGCGATCGAAAGCGCGCACGCGCTGGCCGGAGCGATGCGGGTGGGCCGCGCGCTCGGCCCGGACGCGACCGTGCTGGTCTGCCTGTCCGGGCGCGGCGACAAGGACGTCGACACCGCGGCCCGCTGGTTCGGTCTGGTGACCGGTTCGTGATCGAGCAAGCGCCGGCGAACGGCTCGGCAAGTCCGGTGGCGGTCGCGTTCGGCAGGGCCGCGGCCGAGGGCCGAGCGGCACTGGTCGGGTACCTGCCGGCCGGGTTTCCCAGCTATCAGGGCGGCATCGACGCGCTTCGGGCGATGGTGGACGGCGGTGTCGACGTGGTCGAGATCGGCCTGCCGTACTCGGACCCGGTGCTCGATGGCCCGGTCATCCAGCAGGCCGCGGATCAGGCGCTCCGCGCCGGTTGCCGGACCGCCGACGTGCTGCGCACGGTCGAGGCGGTGACCGCGGCGGGGATCGCGGCGCTGGTGATGACCTACTGGAATCCGGTCTTCCGGTACGGCGTGGACCGGTTCGCCCGCGATCTCGCCGGCGCCGGTGGGGCCGGGCTGATCACTCCCGATCTCACGCCGGATGTCGCCGGGGACTGGCTGGCTGCCAGCGGGCAGTACGGCCTGGACCGGGTGTTCCTGGTCGCACCGAGCTCGACCGACGCGCGAGTCGCCGCGACCGCGGCGGCGTGCCGCGGCTTCGTGTACGCCACCTCGGTGATGGGCGTGACCGGGACCAGGGAGGCGACCAGCGCGGCCGCACCGGCGCTGGTGGCCCGGGTGCGGGCGGTCACCGGCCTGCCGGTCGCGGTCGGGCTTGGCGTGTCCGACGGGCGCCAGGCCGCCGAGGTCGCCGGCTACGCCGACGGGGTCATCGTGGGTTCGGCGTTCTGCCGCCGGTTGCTCGACGCGGGATCGGATCCGGCGCGCGGGCTGGCCACGGTGCGCGCACTCGCCGCGGACCTGGCCGCAGGCGTTCGGACGAGCGAGCGGTCGGCGGCGGAACCGCCGAGCGGCTCGCGTAGGTGAGCAATCGTGCCGACCCGGATCGCCACGCTCGCGCTGGCCGCGGTAGCCCTTGCCGGGCTGATCTCGGCTGCCGGCTGCGCCGCGCCGTCCGAGGATCACTCCACGCACGGCGGCGCGGCGGTCTACACGACGGCGAATCCGCACGGTTTTCGCGGCACCTACCTGGACGATCCCTACCAGATGCCGAACGTGACGCTCACCGACACGGCAGGGCAGCCCTTTACGCTGGCCACCGGCATGAACAAGCCGGTCACGCTGGTCGTGTTCATCTACACCAGCTGCCCGGACATCTGCCCGACGGTGCTCGCCGACCTGGCCTCCGCGTTGCGCCGGGCCGATCCGGCCGTTCGGGCCCAGACCGACGTGCTAGTGATCACTACCGACCCTGCACGGGACACCACGTCGGTGCTCCGGGACTATCTGGACCGGTTCGACCCGTCGTTCGTCGGGCTCACCGGATCGTTGGCCGACATCAAGAAGGCGGCGGGCGCGCTGGGCGTGGCGCTCGAGGTCAAGCGGCTGCCCAGCGGCGGCTTCGAGATCGGGCACAGCGCGCAGGTGATCGGGTTCGGCCCGGACGGTACCGCGCATCTCGTGTGGATGCCCGGTACCCCGGTCGGTGACGTGCGGCACGACATCGAACACCTTGCCGGCTTGGGGTAGCGTTTCGGCACTATGGACGTCGCCTCCATTCCGAGCCCTTCGCAGGGTGTCTGGTATGTCGGAGATCTTCCGATCCGGGCGTACGCGCTGTGCATCATCGTCGGCATCGTCGCCGCGATCCTGATCACCGACCGGCGCTGGGTGGCCCGCGGTGGGCGGCTGGGCACGGCCGCAGACGTCGCCATCTGGGCCGTTCCGTTCGGAATCGTCGGTGGCCGGCTCTACCACGTGATCACCTCACCCGAGCTGTACTTCGATCCCGGGCGGCGGCCGATCGAAGCGCTGTACATCTGGCGCGGCGGGCTCGGCATCTGGGGCGCGATCGCGCTCGGCGGGGTAGGCGCCTGGATCGCGTGCCGGCGCCGGGGCATCCCGCTGCCCGCCTTCGCGGACGCGGCCGCTCCGGGAATCGCCGTGGCGCAGGCGATCGGCCGGCTCGGCAACTGGTTCAACCAGGAGCTGTTCGGCCGGCCTACCGATCTGCCGTGGGCGCTGGAGATCGACGAGGCGCACCGCCCGGCCTCCAGCCCCGAGATCGGCCTGTACCACCCGACGTTCCTCTACGAGCTGTTGTGGCTGCTTGGCGTTGCCGCTGTCGTGGTCTGGGCGGACAAGCGGTTCCAGCTGGGGCACGGCCGGGCGTTCGCGCTCTACGTCGCCGGCTACACCCTTGGCCGGTTCTGGATCGAGTCGCTGCGGGTGGATCCCGCGCACGAGGTGTTCGGGCTGCGGATCAACGAGATCGTCGCGGCCGTGGTCTTCGTCGGCGCGGTGGTCTACTTCGTCGTCTCGGCCCGGTTGCGGCCGGGTCGCGAGGAGATCGTGGATCCGCGGCAGCCGACCCGGCCGACGCCGGGCGACGACGATGCCGCGCTCGCCGACGACGGTCCTGCCACCAACGAGGTGGCACCGGCTGACCGGGAGCCGGCCGAGGTGCCGCAGACCGGCGAGGACGCAGTGCCCGACGGGATGCCGGCCGGGCGCGATGGCGAGCGGGATCCGGCCGAGTCGGTGGCCGCAGCGGGGTCGGACTGGTCGGGCACTGACCCGCAGGCGCGCCAGTAGTGGAGCCGATGGCCGTTTCGCCCGGCGAGGCGAGCGACAACCCGCGGCGGGAACCGCATCATCCGTACCATGCCCACCGCGAGGTCAGCGGTGGGTGGCTGCGTCCGGCGGTCTTCGGTGCGATGGACGGCTTGGTCTCCAACTTCGCGCTCATCTCCGGTGTCGCCGGCGGTGCGGCCGAGCCGAAGACGGTCGCGCTGGCGGGCCTGGCGGGCCTGGCTGCGGGCGCTTTCTCGATGGCGGTCGGCGAGTACACCTCGGTCGCATCCCAGGCCGAGCTCGCTCAGGCCGAGATCGCGGTGG
>DATAFN010000206.1:0-3688 GCA_036257435.1 Actinomycetes bacterium | reverse complement strand
ATCGGCGCAGTCGTCACGGTCGGGGCACCGCACCGCGCGATTATCCACAGGCGAGTGGCCGCCCGATGAAACTGTCGGTCGGAACCGATAAACTTCGAACAGTTGTTCGATAGATGGAGGCGCGGCGTTTCCTGACGGGGGAGGTGGCCGCAGATGGGCGACCCGGCGTTGCTTGCGCCCGGTCCGGGGCTGGCAGCGATGTTGGCCGAGGAGGACCCGGCTCGGTTGGATCCGGCCGGCTTGGTCGATGCGCTGGTCGGGTTCGAGCGGCTCGCATCCTGGGTGGCGGCCGGCCAGGCCCGCCTGCTGGCCGCGCTGGGCAAGACGCTGGTGCACGGGGATGAGGACTGGACCCGGGAAGAGGTCGCTGCGGCCTTGCGCCTGTCCGGGCAGACCGCACAGCGGCGGATCGACGTGGCCCGCGAGCTGTGCGCCAGGCTCTCCGGCACATTGCGGGCGCTATCGGTCGGTGAGCTGTCCTACCTCCAGGCCATGGTGATCGCCGAAGCCACCCGCGAGCTGGATGACCGCTCCGCCGCGGAGGTCGAGGACCGGGTCCTCGGGCGGGCGACCGGTCAGACCGTGGCCGAGTTGCGCCGATCGGTGGCTCGGGCCGTGCTGGCAGCCGATCCGGCCCGGGCCGAGCAGGCGCACGAGCGCGCGGTGTGTGAACGCACCGTGCAGTGCTGGCCCGTGCCGGCCGGCATGGCCGAAATCCGCGCGTTGCTCGACGCTCCGGATGCGGCACTGGTGATGTATACGGTAAACGCGCTCGCCGCCAAGACCGATACAACCGATGATCGGCCGATCGAGGCGCGCCGCGCCGACGCGTTCGTGGCCGTGTTCACCGGTGCGTTGTCTGTTCCAGGACTACCGCAAGCGCAGCGGTCGCCCGCGCAGATTCAGGTGACCGTCCCGGCCACCACGCTGCTCGGCCTCACCGACATCCCGGGTGAACTGGCCGGGTACGGTCCGATCACCGCCGAGGTAGCCCGCCGGATCGCGGCCCACGGAACCTGGCGACGCCTGCTCACCGACCCGGCCTCCGGACAGCTGCTCGATTACGGCCGGCAGACCTACCGCCCACCCGCACAACTGGCCGCGTTCGTGATCGCCCGTGATCGGACCTGCGGCTTCCCAGGCTGCAACCAACCCGCTCGGCGGTGCGACCTGGACCACTGCAAATCCTGGCGAGCCGGCGGCACTACCTGCCCGCACAACCTCGGCGCGCTTTGCCGGCGGCACCATCGCGCCAAGGACACCGGGCCCTGGACGCTGATCCGCCACCCCGACGGATCCACCACCTGGATCAGCCCCACCGGCAAGCACTATCACCGGCCGCCACCGAGCTACGACGATCCTTAGCAAAGGCGGCTCGGGGCCCGGCGCGAAGGCGGCTCGGCGGCTTGGCTCGGTGGCCTCAGCCGAACGAGGATAGTGCGGCCAGCACCTGAGGCCAGGCCGCCGACAGTGGGTCGATGAGGGCGTAGTGATCCTGCCCGGGCAGCTCGGTCAGCACGACGTCGTCACCGGCACTTGCGGCCGCGGCCACGAAGGCCTGGCTCTGCTCGAGCGGTACCCACGGATCGGCGGCGCCGTGCAGGACGATCATGCGTACGCCGATCGGCACCAGCTGGACCGGATCGGCGTACGCGTATCGATCGGGTACCGCAGTGTGCGATCCGCCGAGGAGTAGCCGCACCGCGTCGTCGTCGAGGTCGATCCGGTCGGCGGTGACCAGGTCCGCGACCGGTGCCAGCGCGACCACGCCGTTGACCCGAAGCGCCGTTGACCCGACCCGCCGGCTGGCCGCCCATAGCGCCAGCTGACCACCGGCCGAGTGCCCGGTGAGCACCACCCGCGACAAGTCGGCCCGACCGGGCGCGGCGGCCGACAACAGCGAGGGCAGCGCGTCCAACGCCGCGCCAACGTCCTCGAGCGTGCCGGGCCAGCCGCCACCGGCCTGCCCGGTTCGCCGGTACTCCGGCGTCACGGTGACGAAGCCGACCTCCGTCAGTGCGTCCGCCATCGGCCTGGTGTGGATTCGGTCGAACGGTGCCCGCCAGAACCCGCCGTGCAGGATCACCACCGTCAGCGCCGGTCCGGCCGCCGCTGCGTCCGGCGCGGCCGGCAACCGCACGTCGATGACGTGCTCGGCGTCGTCGCCGTAGCGAAGCACCAGGTCCGGCTCATTTGCCGACCGGGTCATCACTGATCCCGACACGCCGCGGAGTCTAGGCCGCTCCCCCACGGGCGGCTACCGGGTGCGGGTGGCCACGGCACGGGGGCGGCCACGGCACACGGGCGGCCACGGCACACGGGCAGCGGCTGAGGGTGCTAAGGACAGCTATCGGTTGGGGCGCCAACGAGCATGCCGGGTTCCGGCCGTGCCCTCCTTGATCAGCTCCAGCCGCGGCCGTGGGCCGTCGGTGCGGCCGGTCTGCGGCTTGCGGTTGCCCAGCACAAACTGGATCGGCCACGGCGCGCCCGGCCCGGCGTAGTCCTGCTCCACCGCCGCATGCAGAGTCCAGGCCGGATCGTAGAGATGGGTCCGGCCGAGCGCGCACAAGTCGGCCCGCCCGGCCAGCAGGATCGAGTTCACGTCGTCGTACGAGGAGATCGCACCCACCGCGATCGTCGCGATGCCGACCTCGTTGCGGATCCGGTCGGCGAACGGCGTTTGGTACGACCGGCCGTACGCGGGCTGAGCCTCCGGCGAGGTCTGTCCGGTCGACACGTCGATCGCATCGGCGCCATGCGCGGCGAATGCGCGTGCGATGACCACCGCGTCGTCGCTGTCGATGCCGCCCTCGACCCAGTCGGTCGCCGAGATCCGCACGGTCATCGGCCGCCCGCCCGGCCAGGCCGCCCGAACCGCGTCGAACACCTCGAGCGGGTAACGCAACCGGTTGGCCAGCGAGCCGCCGTACCGGTCGGTCCGCCGATTGCTCAGCGGCGTGATGAAGCTGGACAGCAGGTACCCATGCGCGCAGTGCAGCTCGAGTAGGTCGAAGCCGGTCCGGGCGGCCGCCTCGGTCGCGGTGACGAACTGGTCGCGGATCGCCGTCATCTCGGTCAGGGTCAACTCCCGCGGCACCTGGTTCACGCCCGGCTGGTAGGGCAGCGCGGACGGGCCGGCCACCGGCCAGTTCGCCTCGTCGAGCGGCAGATCCATGCCCTCCCACATGAGCTTGGTCGAGCCCTTGCGGCCGGAGTGCCCGAGCTGGACGCCGATCTTGGCCGCGGACCACTCGTGGACGAAGTCGACGATCCGGCGCCAGGCCGGCTCGTGCGCCGGTGCGTACAGGCCGGTGCAGCCGGGCGTGATCCGGCCGTCGGCGCTCACGCACACCATCTCGGTCATGATCAGACCGGCCCCGCCGAGCGCCTTGCTCCCCAGGTGCACCAGGTGGAAGTCGGTGGGCTCGCCGTCGGTGGCGCTGTACATGTCCATCGCCGACACCACGACGCGGTTGTGCAGTTCCAGCGACCGCAGCCGGAACGGCTGGAACATCGGCGGCCTGGCCTCCGGCAGCCCCCCGGCATCGGCGAACGCCCGGTCAACGCTGGCCACGAACTCCGGATCACGCAGCCGCAGGTTGTCGTAGGTGACCCGGCGGCTGCGGGTCAGGATGTTGAACGCGAACAGCAGCGGATCCTGGTGGGTGTACTGGCCCAGGTTCTCGAA
>DATAFN010000172.1:0-2218 GCA_036257435.1 Actinomycetes bacterium | reverse complement strand
GCACCGGCCGGGTTGTCGTGGACGTTCCCCGCCCCGGTGGAGAGCATATGACCCGAATCCCGGGGCCAGCTACCGGAGCACGATCTGGCCAGTGAACGTCAGCTGCCCGGCCGCATCGAGCACCCGCACCACCGAGATGTCGTGGACGGCAACCGGGATGATCCCGCCCCACGAGCCGGTGGCGGCCAGCTCGACATCCTCCGCCAGGAGATGTCTTATCCCCGCATGGGTTACCGCCTCGATCGAGTACCGGCCGGCCGGCGGATCGGCAACAGTCAGGAAGATCCACGCAGTGTTGCCTTGGTAACCGAAGATGACGCCGCGCTGCTTGCCGCTCGTGTCGAGCAGCGGGCCACTCGCGAAGTACTGCCCGTGCGCGGTAGCCAGCGTCGCGCGCACCGAGTCCGCGAGCCGGCGATCCGGAGCCTGGGCCCGATAGACGGCGCCGCCCGACACCAGGGCCGCGACCACGATCGCGGCGGCGAACAGCGCCGCTCGGCGCCACCGCCGCCGTGGTGGCCGATCCCCGATCTGGGCCAGCACCTGGGTCTCGAAACCCGCGGGTGGCTCGTGTTCCGGGGTCAAGGTGAGAAGATCATCAGCGATGGCCGACAGCTCGGACAGCACCTCCCGGCAGGCCGCGCAGTCCGCGACATGCCACAGCATCCGGGCCCGATCCTCCGCCGGTGCGATCCCGAGTGCCACCTCGGGCGCCAGTTCGCGAGCCTCCGCGCAGTGCAGCCGATCAGTCATCGTGCACCTCGAGAGCCGATCGCAGCTTGAGCATGGCGGCCCGGATCCGCGTCTTCACCGTGCCCAGCGGGAGGCCGTCGAGTTCGCTGATCTCGCGTGCGGTCAGACCGTGGAGCGCGGCCAACAGCAGGCTGCGCCCCTGCTCCGCGGGCAGCCGTGCCACCGCTTGCCGGAGCCGGGCCAGCTCGCCGGTGGTCAAGATCTGTCGATCGGACACCGGCTCGATACCACCGACCTGCAGGCGAGCGAGGTCGCCTGGGTCCACCGGAACCGTGCGCCGCATCCGGACCGCGTCCAGGGCAAGGTTGCGAGTGATCGTGAGTAACCACGCCGCCACGCTCCCGCGTCGCGGATCGAAGACGCCCGCGTGCCGCCACGCCCGGAGAAACGCCTCCTGCGCAACGTCGCGGGCGGCATCGCGATCGCCAAGCACGGTGTACGCGAGCCCGAAGACTCGGCCCTGGAACCTGCGGACAAACGCGGCTGCCGCCTGCGGGTCGTTGGACCCCAGCCCAGCCAGCAGCGACTCATCCGACAGCGCCACGGTAGTAGTACGTAACCGACCCCCCGGCGAGATTCAACCGGGCCGGAGACTACGAGATCTGGATGTTACGGAAGTCGGAGCCGGGGAACACCTCGCCGCCGTCCTCGACCGTGGCCGAGGCGAAGGCTTCGGCAGCGCCGGCCCGGAACTCCCCTCCGGATGCCTGAGCTGTGACGGACTGTGTGTGCGGCAGTCCGTCGCAGGCCGTTGGGGCAATGGTGCCGGTGCCCGCCACGGGAGACTGGTAGATCGTGACCTGACCGCCCCTACCGATGCTGGCGACCGGGCACGTCACGGTGACGTCGATCTGAACCGCATCGCCACCACCGGTCAGCACCGCTCGGTCGGCCAGGATCACCGACACGCTGGGCCGCACCCGCAGGACGGCCGCATCCTGGACCTGCTTGGTCCTCCCCTCTCGGACCAGGAGACGGGCGCTGACCTGCGCCTCACCGGTCACGAAGGAGCCGCCGAGTGCCGGCACGGTGGCCTCGACGAACGTAGGAAGCCGGTTGCAGATTGGCGTGAACGTCGCCTCCCCCGAGGCTTGCGGCTGGACCACGGTGGCCCGGGCCTCCAGCACCTGCGACTTCCGGTCGCACTGGACAAACATGCCGAAGGTGATCGATCGCCCGTCCGGCGCGAGCGTTGCCTGGTCCTGCAACACATCGATTGTCAGCTCGTTCGGATTGGCGTGCGCCACCTGCGCGCCGCCGAGCAGGACCACACCGACCACGGCCGCGACCACAACCTGACCCACCCGGAACCGATCTGCTGCCATGGCCACACCCTCCAGTCCGGACCACGCACCTGGCTCGTACCAGGTACTACGGGCCGGCCGCGCTCCCGGATTTAGGACGGCCGGCGGGAGGATGAACGTACGATCTCCGCCAGGATGCAGCAGACCGACGGCTCCGCACT
>DATAFN010000116.1:0-6374 GCA_036257435.1 Actinomycetes bacterium | reverse complement strand
CGCGGATGATCCCCCGCCGTTTATCTCGTGGTCGTCGCTGCTACCAGGGCTGACCGACGAGTACAACCCGAGCAGCGCCAACGACTGCGTGGCCGGCCGGATGAACTGCGTCCGCTCGGTGATCCGGGAGATGGAGCGCCGGTTCGAGCCGCTGGGTCGGTCCTGCGACCACAATTCGGCGTTCGCGCTGGCCTACCTGCGCACCACCCAGACCTACCTGTGGGCCGCCGAGCAACCGGGCTACTTCCAGGACACGCCGTGGGTGAACCACGAGGACGCGGTGTTCGCCAAGTACTACTTCAATGCCTACGACAACTGGCTGGCCGGTAACCGATCCCAGGTACCGCAGGCTTGGCTGATCGCGCTCGACTCGGCCGCGGCGCGCCGGACCACCGGCTCCGGTGACCTGCTGCTGGGCATGAGCGCGCACATCAACCGGGATCTGCCGTTCACGCTCGCCGCGATCGGCATGGTCACGCCGGAGGGCGAGAGCCGCAAGCACGACCACGACAAGGTGGACGAGTTCCTCAATCTGGTGACCGAGCCCCTGCTGGCCGAGCTGGCCGAACGGATTGACCCGGACACGGTCACCATCGAGACTCCGTTCGGGGTCGGCTATACCGGGCTGTTCCAGCTGATCGCGGCGTGGCGGGAGCGCGGCTGGCGAAACGCCGAGCTGCTGGTCAGCGCGCCAACTCCGGAGCTACGAGCCGTGGTGGCGCAGCAGATCGAGCTCACTGCTGCCAACGAGGCGGCCGCGATCGTGGCCACTAACAGCTACCTACCCCCACTGACAACGACCGGGCCGCGGGACGCGTGGTGCGCGAGCCACAACGCCAACCCGCCGCCAATGCCATACGCGTTCGGCACGCCCAGCGCCTATTGATCCGCCCGCCTGCCGCCATCGCTGCGCTCTCCTCGCCGGTAACCGACCGGGCCGGTCGGTTACGCTCGGCGCTGGTTGCGGCGCCGAGCTTCCGGCCGTACGGAATGGAGTGAGTTCGCCTTGGCGCATGAATGCAGACCAATGGGGCACAACCCCACGCCATGTCGTGGTATTACCGCAGAGACACAGCGGCGGGCTGGGGCGTCGCCTCGCTGATCTGGCTGATCGCAGTCGTGATCGCGCTGATCCTGGTGCTGCATATCGTGCTGGTGTTCGTCGAGGCGAACCCGAACAACGAGGTCGTCGACTTCATCAACGATGCCGCGCGCAACCTGGTCTGGGTATTCGGTGGGCTGTTCGACGTGGCGAACGACAAGCTCCAGGTGTTGCTCAACTACGGCGTGGCCGCGCTGGTCTACCTCGGGCTGGCCCGGTTGATCGGCGCATTCGTTCCGTAGCGGGCGCGCCCGCTCTCACTCCTCGTGGCGGGAGTGTGGCGCCGTTACCTTCTTCGACTGCGCCGAGCCGCGCTGCCTGAGGAAGATAGTCGCGACGATCAGCACGCCGACGGCGAGGAACTCGCTCTGCCAGTTCTGCATGGACTGGAACCAGAAGTGGCTGGTACGGAGGAACTCGCCGGCCGACAGGGCCGGCTCGCCGCGGGCGTGCCGCTCCACGTTTTCCTCGGCCGTGCCGCCGAGCAGGTGCAGCAGGAAACTGAGCAGGAACATCCCGAGCAGCATGATTGAAAGGCTGTGCTGGTAGATCTGCAGCCACCATCCGCCCCGACGGACCGGAGCGGGTGAGTCGGACCTGACCTGCGCCGGGTTGGCAGGATTGTCGTCGCGGGGCCGATCCGGCGGGTTGGCCTCGGGCGAACCTCGTTGGACCAGTACGGCTGCCAGGAGGACATACGACCCCATCTGGAGGAACTCGGACTCCCAGTTCTCCATCGTTGCCTCGACGAAGTGACCGGTGCCGAGATAGGCGAGGTAGCCCAACTGGACCAGGCCGAGCTCCGTGCGCTCGTCATTGTAGGTGAGCCAGCCGGTCACACTCTGGGCGACCAGGAACACCAGAAACGCACCGAAGCAGACCACGGCGAGGCTGTTGACCCACAGCCAGCGACGTACCCGGTCTAGCTTCGGCACGGCTGCGGCTACCGCGCCGGGTTGTGGGTATGCGGGCGCTTTCCGAGCTGGCGCCAGTCGTCCTCGGCAACCTCGACGTCATAGTGCCGTGCCGCGGCCTTGATGTTGGCGAACGCCTGCTCGCGCTCGGCATCGGAAACGCCCTCGACCTGGTCGAATCGAGCCAACGCATTGCGCACGTGGGAGGCATTGGTCAGCGGTTCCTTGCGCTGGTCCGGAAATGCGAATGCACTCTTGGGGAGCTCTTTCCGTTTGGCCTCGGTGAGCTCGCCGTGCACCTCGTGCGGTTTCCACGTAGTAGCCATTGCTGTCCGATAACCGCGACTCCGGGGACCAAACGCCGTCCGCCCTACGGCACGCCGGTAGCGCCTGCCGCGGCCTACTGCCCAGCTGCGGTAGCTAGGCTCGGCGCTGTGGAGATCGAGTCGGGGCAGCCGGGTGGCGACGAGCCGGACTACCGATTCACGCTGGCCAACGAGCGGACGTTCCTTGCCTGGATCCGCACCTCATTGGCGTTGTTGGCCGCCGGCGTGGCCGTGGTTCAGCTCCTGCCAGACCTCGGGCCCAGGCCGTATCGGCTGCTGTTGGGGCTGGCGCTGATCGCGTTGTCTCTGCTCGCGGCGGGGTCCAGCTACATCCGCTGGGTAAGAGCCGACGCCGCGATCCGGCGGGGGCAACCGCTGACCCGGCCCTGGCTGCCTGCAGCGCTGGCGGCCGGCCTGAGCCTGGTCATCGTGCTGACCGTAATCTCGCTGCTCGCGGCGGACCGGTGATCCGGTCGCGGGCTACGAGCCGGGGCGATCCATGCTCCGGCGCACCCGCACCGAGTCCACGACGAGCTCGCGCAGCGCGTCGCGATCAACACCGGCGAGCCGCTTGAGGTAGAGGCAGCCCTTGCCGGTCTTGTGCGGCCCGAGCCTGTCCATCGTCTCGGCGTGCTTCGTCTCGAACTCCCCGCTCAGGTAGAGCACCAGCTGCTGCTTGCGGGGTGCGAAGCCGACCAGTGCGGAGTCGCCTTCGTGCCCGCTGGCGTATCGGTAGTGGTAATGGCCAAAACCGATGATGCTGGACCCCCAGAGCACGGGCGGCTCGCCGGTGACCTCCTGCATGAGCGCGCACAAGGCCTGCGCGTCGGCGCGCTGTTCCTCGTCCGGAAGCGCCGCGATGAACTCGTCGACCGCGGCCTCGGTCGGCTGCGTTACCTGCTCCCGCTTACTCGCCATCGGCCCATCCTGGCATCAATAAGGTAGGGCGGTGGCACTCGCGAGATTCAAGAAGGTGTGCCTGGACGCGCTCGAGCCGGATCGGCTGGGCCGGTTCTGGGCCGACGTGCTCGGTTTGGAATGGCGGCGGTATCCGCACGGCGAGGGCGGCGTGTTCGGCGCGGCCGAGCGTCCGGTGCTCTGGGTCAACCGGGTGCCCGAGGGCAAGACCGTGAAGCACCGGGTCCACCTCGATGTCTACGCGGCGGATCCGACCGCGCTCACCGAAATCGGAGCGCGGGTCATCCGCCCGGAAGGCGACGGCGGCATCCAGTGGACCGTGCTGGCCGATCCCGAAGGCGGTGAGTTCTGCGCGTTCCGGCCACCGGTTGAGCGGGCCGGGTCGGTGGCGCCGGCGCCGCTCGCGCGTCGGCAGCGCTCGCTGGTCGTGGACAGCGCCGACCAGGCGGCGCAGGCGGCCTGGTGGGGACGGGTCCTCGGCGTCCCGGCCGATCACTACAACGGGATCTCGAGCCTGCGCGAGGTGCCTCGGATGCCGTTCGAGTCGCTGGACTTCGTGCCGGTGCCGGAGCCGAAGGCGGTCAAGAACCGCATCCACTGGGATCTCGCCGTCGATGACCCGGGCACGCTGATCGAGGCCGGCGCAGCCGTCCTCCGCACGCCGGGTGGCGACGTCAGCTGGCACGTGCTGGCCGACCCCGAGGGCAACGAGTTCTGCGCGTTCCCCGAGCCGGAGGCCGGCTGACCGGACGCACTCGCCGACCTGGTTTCGGGGTTGAACGGCCGGGAGACGATGCATAACCCGGGTTCGGTTAACCGACGACATACAGGGAGCCATGGACGACGAGACGATGCACACCGCGCCCCGGGTAGCGCTGGTCACCGGGGCCGGTGGTGGCGGCACCGGGCGGGCGATCGCAGTACGCCTGGCCAAGGACTCCGCGGTCGTGGTCAACGACGTCGACGTCGGCGGCGGCCGGCACACTGTCGAACTGATCGAGCACGCCGGTGGCCGGGCCGCATTCCATTCGGCCGATGTCACCAGCGAGGCCGACGTGCGTTCGCTACTGGAGTTCACGGTGGACACGTTCGGCGGCCTGGACATCCTGGTCAACAACGCCGGCGGCACCCCGGACCCGCACTTCCCACAGGCTCCGGTCGAGCATTGGAGCCGGTACCTCGACCTGAACTTGCGCGCACCGATGCTGTGCATCCACTACGCGCTCCCGATCATGCGCGAACGCGGTGGCGGTGCCGTGGTCAACGTCTCCTCGGTCGCCGGGCTGGGCTACGCGGCCCACGACAGTCCCGAGTACGCGGCCGCGAAGGCCGGGCTCATCCGGCTCACCGCGACTCTGGACTCGCTGTACGAGCAGGACCGGGTCCGGGTCAACTGCGTGGTGCCGAACTGGATCGGCACGCCCGAGGTGCTCGAGGAGATCGCGGCGATGTCGCCGGAAGAGCGCGCGAGGGTGCCGGACCGGCTCACCCCGCCCGAGGAGATCGCCGAGGCTGTGGTCGGCTTCATCCAGGACGACCAGGCGGCCGGCCGGGTGCTGGTGTGCTGGTCGGCTGAGCCGTGGCGGCTGGTGCCGGTCACCGTCCGGGGCGATCGGTAGCGGTTTATTCGGTCGCGGCGCGGGGCGCCGATCGGCAGGCTGGTGACATGGACATCCGGCTGCTCGACGTGGACGACCAGGCCACTGTTGACGGCTACTACGAGCTGAGTCGGTTGACCTGGGCGGCCGACATTCCGGACTTTCCGGCGCCGTGTCGGGAGGGGTTTCTCGCCGGCCTGCGCCATCCATGGCCGGGGGCGGCGCACGAGCACTTGCTGGCCTGGGCCGACGGCCGAGTGGTTGGCCGCGTTGAGGTCCAGCTGCCGCAGCTCGACAACCGTGACAGCGCCTCGATCTTGATCGCGGTCCGCCCCGACTACCGGCGTCGGGGGATCGGCACGGAGCTGCTCGCGCGGGCAATCGACATAGCGTCGGCACATGACCGGGTTCGGATCGTCGCGGATACGGTCGGGACACTCGACGGGGGTCCGCCGCGCGACCCGGCTGGGCGGGAGTTCGCGCTCGCGGCCGGCGCCAAGAATGCAGCTGCCGAGGTGCGCCGCCGGCTCGACCTCGGCACCGCGGACGCCACCGAGCACGCCGAGCTGCTGGTCGAGGCTTGGCGGCATGCCGACGGCTACCGGCTGATCTTCTGGCATGGGTCGGTGCCCGAGGCGCACCTGGCCCAGGCCGCCTATCTGGACGGCCGGCTGCTCGAGGACGCGCCGCTCGGCGAGCTGAACTGGGAGCCGGCCAAGATGGATACGAGCCGGTTTCGCAGCATGGAGCAGGCGGTCATGGCGCGGCGGCGCCGTCCCTACAACGCCGGCGCGGTGCACGATTCGACCGGCCGGCTGGCGGCATTCACGGCACTCGCAATGGACGCGACCATCCCCGATCACGCGTGGCAGAACATCACGATCGTCGACCCCGAGCACCGCGGGCATCGGCTCGGCCTGCTCATCAAGCTGGCGAACCTGGCCCGGGTTCGCCGGGTGGAACCGGCGCTGGCCGTGCTCGACACCTGGAACTCGGAAGACAACCACCGGATGATCGCCATCAACGAGACCATCGGGTACCGGCCGGTCGACCGCTGGTCGAACTGGCAGCTGGCGATCTGACGATCTTGGTCCCTACAAGCCGCCGTTGACCGGACCGCACGCACGGCCTGGCTCAGTAGGCAGGCCGCCGGGAGGGGCAGACATGCCGGCAGCGCATGACCGGCATCGGATTTAGTCGTTGGTCGCATTCGACCGCACGACATAGCGTTGCCGGCATGATCGCTTTTCTTGGGTTGGGACGCATGGGCGCGCTGATGGCTCGCCGGCTGGTCGACGCCGGCTTCGAGGTGACCGCGTGGAATCGCACGCCGGGCGAACCGGTGCCCGGCGCGCGGATGACCGACTCCGCCCGGTCCGCGGTGGCCGGCGCGGACGTGGTCGTGACGATGCTGGCCGATGGGACCGCGGTGTCCGACGTGCTGTTCGGTGCGCCCGATGTCGCGGCCGCACTGCCGGACGGCTCGTTACTGGTAGAGATGTCCACGATCGGACCG